>CAZEXF010000043.1:0-8768 GCA_964516855.1 uncultured archaeon
ACCTCAAGAATCGGGAGATCCCCCCTCCAGGCAAGATAATAACAGGGATTTTCGACCGCATCCTCGCTTTGCCTGTATTTATCTATGATTTGTTTTACACCTATCTTAAGCTGGTCCCCGGGCGTGATTATCATATTGATAAAATGGAGGATAGTCTTTTAAGTGATGTTCCGGTTATATCTTATTTGCCTGTATTTGTCTGAATTGGTATAAATATCAGTAATAAAGAATAATTGTGGTCCGATGGTTGACATAATCCAGGTAATTCAAAATCTATTCATAAATCGCAATGATGTATACCCGAAGCAACTTGACGGATTGAACGAGTATAAAGTAATTAAAGAGAAAATCAGCAAAGAGACAATCGTACAGCATCTACAGGGAAAGATTACGATAGGGTCATTCCAGATAAATCCTGAAAATAACAAGGTCAAATGGATTTGTTTCGATTTTGACGGTCATCTTGAAGAAGAACTGGAAAAGGCAAAAAAACTTTTCACTAAACTCAGAGAAAGGGGATTCCACCCATTGCTGGAATTCAGCGGAAGGAGAGGATATCATATTTGGCTTTTTGTCGAGCCAGTGGATGCAAAAATAGCTAAACGATTCGCGACAGAGATATCAAAAGACTCCAAGCCGCACGAAATCTTCCCAAAGCAGAATAAAATCGAAAAAGACGAATTCGGAGGCCAGGTGAAAATACCATTGGGAATTCACAGGGCTTCAGGAAAAAGGAGTTTCTTATTCGATCAAAATTTCAGGCAGCTTTCAGATGAAGAAAGCAGAAGATATTTGATAGAGATAGGAGATAAGAAGAGTGATATTATTAAAGTGATTAGTTTAGGGGATTTTATTTAAAACAAATTCTATCAAATCCTTGTAAACCTCTGTTTGTTTTTGAAGTGATTCTTTTGACAATAATTTTATTTTCGGATTCTAGTTCCTTCAATATCTTTTTATATATTGGTTCAATACAATCATCTATCATTTCATAACATTTTTTTATTAATTCAACGAATGTTAATGTTTGTTTGGAAAATTTTTTTAGAAGAAATTCTTTCAATTTTTCATAATTATCAGAATAATCACACAATCTCATTTGACCTTCATCTGGACCAAGATAAGCAAAAATACCACCGCTCTTATTTTGTCTATACATTATATCTGTCATAATTTTAAAACCATCAAAAACATTTGTGGCATGAATTAAATAATAACCAGTTCTTCTATATTCATCCATTGATAGTTTATATGGTCTTACCCATTTTGCAATTTTTTTTAATTGGGATATATATAAATTTCTTGTTTTATTTTCCCGTTCTACTCCATTGAATTTTCTCAATGGTACCCATTTTTCTGTACCAAATAATTCGTTATATGCTTTTTCTTTTTTCTCATCCGAGTAAAATCTTGCAATATCTCTATTCATTAAAGTAACAAAAACTTCAGTGTGTTCATAAGACATTATACCTTTTATTATTTCAAATGGCAAACCGCTATAACCAAATGGATCAATAAAAAAGAAAGATGGACTAATTTTATTAACGCTCTTTAGAATTTCTTTTGCGACATTTGCAAATTCGTCATTTATCGGTCCAATTATATCTATATTTTTATACATCTCTTCCTTTCCCTTTAATTCATCCTTTATTTTATTTTTCAAATTTTCATAATTTTCTTTATCTTTTTCGATAAAAGTGAAAATATATTTTTTAAATAAATGATTATTATTTGAAGCAATTCTTAAAGCGATTAAAGGAGAACCAATATCCCCATTATCATATTCTCCTCTTCCAGCAAAACAATCAAAATAGCAGATTTTTTGGAACTTACTCATTTTTCTTGTCCACGCAAGTAAATATTTACTCAATATTTCATGTTTAACTTTTGTATGTGCTTTCATTTCCCATTTTTTTAGATCGTTATTCTTTAATGGAGTCCCCATAATTTCACCTTATACAATTACACCTAATCTTCCTGTAATCCATTCCAAGCTTGTTCCACATTTCGATCGTTTCCTTGCACATGGCGAAATTCCTGAAGTTATGGTTCTCTTTCATGTGATTGAATAATGTCGAGTATGTTTTGAATCTCGTATCGAAGTCCACTTTCTTACCCCAGTTCGAGGTTTCGTTGAGGTATTTAGTCCAGCTCTTGTCTTCGCAGTTGTTTATGGTGCTTTGAAGCCCCCTTGGTGACCCCACCGTTATCCTTTCCGGTGTGAATTTATCAAAAATCTTGTCTATAAGGGATTTGTAAGAGGATTTCCAGTTCCTGATCGGGACAATTGGATCTATTCTAAGACGGACATCATAACCTATTTCGGATAATTTTTTTGCCGCTGTCAATCTTTTAGCGGATGATGGAGCCTTCTTTTCCCACTTTTTGGAAACAGGGAAGGCATTCACAGTGAAACTCACTATCGGGTTATGGCTTGTTTTATTGTTTATCAGATTTTTTATGTAGTTCGCTTTGCTGAGGAAGAGAACCCTGTGCCTTTTTTGTGTTGCAAAAATCGGTAAAACGAGTTTTGACAAGGCATATCCATTGTTTTCGAACATCAATGAATCCGCAAGTTCTCCTGTATTCAGAACCTCCTTTGGATATGCTCTTCCGTGATTTGTTTCATCTAGGAAGGTTTCCAGATGCGATCTAATTTTACAGAATTCCTTATGTTTTGGCGCGGTTTTATCCGGAAGAAACCTCAAAGTCCCTTTAAGATAGCACCAGGCACAATTGAACGGGCAACCATATGCCCATTTCAGTTCAAGAAAATGAGGACAAACAACATCTGTTGGTTTTTCCGGGACGGGTGTCCTGTCAAATCTGGTTATTATTGATCCGTCCCCAACCCTTTCAACTAATCTAAGTGCGGAACCATCTAACTGCTTGTATAATTTGTATTTGACCGATACCTTCTGACTGCCCAAATTCTCCCCCTCCATAATAATATTATATATAATATTAATACGTCTTACCTTTTCCGTTCAATATATCCATATACGTCAATCACTTTTCACTTTTCAGCACCCCGGCGAGGGCTTATATACCGTTTCTGAGAACAGATTATCAGAAAAATGATTCATAACGCTTGCGAACAAGCCCTGCAATCGCCTCCAAAGCGCACCCCATCCGAGATAAGAGCGACCGAGTCCGGGCCCCGACCCCGGGTCCGGGCCGGTCCGTACTGATCATATAGACTCGAAATAGGGCAAAGGAATGCACGTGTCCTTTCAAAACGGCATCCATGTGACGTGGATGCCCCGGGTTGGTAAACCTCCCACTTAAAAGCGTGCCTTCCGCCCATTTATGAATGCGATGGAAAAGCCCTGGGACTGGAAGGGAATCACCAGCAGGCACCTCGACGAGAGGGCGATAATCGGGGAATTCGGGGAAAGGATAGTCAAGGAGTACATGGAGGGGCTGGGACTGAGGATCCGGAAGCAGGAATGGAGGTCATCCAGCCTGCCCGACTACAGGCTGGGAAATTCCGAGGTGTTCATAGAGGTAAAGAGCCACAAATCCAGGAAGCCCAGCGTCTGGCAGAGGCCGGTTTTCTCCATGATGGCAAAGATGGGCTGGAAGATATACGTGGCCCAGCCCAGGGTGAAGATCGACCGGGAGAACAGGAAAATGTCCTGCCGGATGATCGAATGGTACGTTTTCATGGATTCCGGGAAACTGATAAGGATGAGAAGGTCTCCTTTCGAGAAAGAGATTGCCGGTTAAACATTTTAACCCCCCTTCCCATTATTATTATGCTTGCCAAGAGAAGGATGGTGTTCAGCAATCTTTCCTACCGTACGGGGAGGTTTTTCTCTAAGATATGCTCATCCCCCAACAAATGGACGGCTCTCACCTTCCTTCCCACACTTATGACAATGTATTTCATACTGAACCATGAATTCGTATTAGCCGCCCTTTCCTTCATAATCGCCTCGTTCCTTGACTTCGTCGACGGGTCCGTGGCCAGGGCCACCGGGCGTTCTACCAGCCTGGGGGCCTACCTCGACACCGTGGTGGACAGGTACATCGAGTTCCTGGTGGTCGTCCCCCTCCTGTTCGCCGGCCTTCCTGATTTCTACCTTCCCTTTGCCTTCTGGCTGTTCCTTTACCTGTTCGGTTCCATGATGACGACCTACGCCAAGGCCTCCGCAAAGGAGACGGAACTCGTGCCCGAGGGCCTCAGGGGCGGTCTCCTGGAAAGGGCAGAAAGGCTTATACTTCTGACGGCGGGGTTCGTCCTGGCAGGCGTCTTAGGGACGATTTACCTGACCATGGTCATAGCCGCCCTTGCCGTGCTCTCCAACCTGACGGCGATGCAGAGGGTGGCCATAGCCGTCAGGAAGGCGCGCTACCTGAGCTTCTAGTAAAGAAAAAATTGGGACGGATATATCATATCATCCTGATCTTCCCGGGGCTCGGCTCGTAGCATATCCCCTCGGACAGGAGCTCGTTGATGGCCGACTCGATCTCCGATTCCTTCACGTCCAGCCTCTTTATCAGCTCGGAGTATACGATGCCGTCCTTTTCCTCTTTTAGCACGGAAAGCACCTGGGCCTTCATGTCCTTCTTCTCGGCCTCGGAAGGTCCCGTCTTTCCGGAATCCTTCAGGTAGATGTCTATGATGTCGCCGGGAAGCCCGTGCTTCCCTGAAAGCTCCTTCCTGAGCTCGTCCGGGCTTTTCCCCTGGTTTTTTGACACGAGTTCCTTCGCCTTTTCCATCTCCTTCCTTTTCCTGAGCAGTTCGAGCTTCCTGAGGGTGATCAGATTGGGGTCCTCCACCTTCTTCATGGACTCGGGAATGACATAGATCTCCCCGTTGTATTCCCTGACCTTCCCTATGAAATCGATCAGCTCCCCGATCTTCGCATCCTCTATGGGCTTCAGCTCCTTGAACATCTTCGCCCTTATGGTGTCCGTGCCGTCATCAAGGGTGATCGAACCGAAATTCCCGTCGTCAGAGACGAATTTGCTCACTATGGTGCCCAGTATCCTCGCCCTCGCGACCCGCTCCCCCGTTCCGGTGACGGCGAAGCTGGGGTTCATTCCCTCGTTCTTGACCCATTCTCCCGAAACCAGCTCCCTTACCGTTACCATTTTGGCCGTCTGCCTGGAGATCATTCGAAAACACCTTTACGAATTAATTGTATCGAACATTTTTATTGTTTATATTCAATTTTTACGCATGGAAACGAAAGAAGTGTTGTTTTGTCATATAACGAACGTTTTAGGAACAACAAAAACACATTATTCTGCCCTGCAATATTATGATAAAAAAACCTTACAAAACATAAAGGATCAATTGTCGGATTACGGGGACCCGCCCGAGATCGAGATCAAAGGAGAATGTCCCCGGATACTGCATAAAGCGAGCGAGGCTTTCACCGGTTACAGGAAAAAGATGCATGATTATATTAAATCTAATACGGGAATAGAGATTCCGGTCAATTGCGGTGTTGCCGTGGAATTCTACAACGACGTTGCAAAGCATCTGAAACTGATCGGGTGATCCATCTCCCGGACTTCCTCTGCCGCTCGAATATCCCGTGGAACACGACAGGTTTAATAAATTTGTTTTCAAATTCAATTGCATTATGAAAAATAAGATTAAAAACGCATTGATAGATGTCACGATGTATGCAAACACTGACAATAAATTCGTGGAATTCTTTCACGACGGTAAAGATCACTATGGTTTCATTCATGACGTCGATGTTTATCATGACAGGGTCAGGGTAAGGCATATGGACTCCGGAGGACCCTCGGAAATAATCCAACTGCGTCCTTCTGACGGGAACATCAGGCTCATTGACAGGCATGATGCCGTCAATGGATTCAAAGAGATAAGCAACCGTATCATGGAAAACGATGTTAAACCCAATGAGTGCCTTTATGGTGCTTTCCGGGCAAGGGATCTACATTTCATCAATCTTTTCATTAAAGGAATAATTCAGGAACAGGGTCCCGTTCTTGCTCTCAAGAACGCAAGAACTGGAATATCCAGGACGGGCCTGTACGTGGCCAGGGGATGGTATATCACAGAAGGATATGGCATGGATTTTGAAGGAGTGCAATTCCATCCCAGGGTTCCGGAGGAAAGCCTTTCAAGTAATCTGAAGGCGAAGTTCCCTAAGGGATTCGGGAAAATAAAACATCAGATAGGAAATTCCGCGGTTCTCACAAAGTATCAGGTACACGAGGTTCCCGAGTTCGCGAAAAAATCTGTAAAAAACCCGAGAAAGTTAATTATATCAGATATCGGATACGGAGTTTCCTGAGTCTCACCTCCCGAACTTCCTCTGCTGCTCGAAATACCATCTCATTATCCGGTCGAACTCCTTTTTGCTGAAGGCGGGCCATAAAGTCCGGGAGAAATATATCTCCGCATAGGCCGACTGATACAGAAGGAAGTTCGAGAGCCTCTGCTGTCCTCCAGTCCTGATTATAAGGTCAACGGGCTGGGAGACCATCAGGTACTGGTCGAAGGCCTTCTTCACGAGCTTCGTCTTCCCGAGTCCCTTCTCGATCATCTTCTTGACCGCGTCCACTATCTCGAACTGGCTCCCGTACGAGAGCATTATGTTCAGCACCATCCGGGAGTACTTGGCGGTCAGGTCCATCATTTCCCTGGCAGTGCTGTGCACGTCGGACCTCCAGACGTTCTCTCCTCCCAGGACGTTGACCTTCAGGCCGCTTTCCTGCACCTCCTTCTTGTTCATTATCTCGTTGAACACGTCCTTGTAGACGTTCCAGAGGTGATGGAGCTCTTCCTTTGACCTCCCCAGGTTCTCCGTGGAGAGCGCGAAAACGCTGACGGTTCCGATGCGGTCGTATTCCCTGCACCATTCCATCAGCTTTCCCAGCTTCCTGGCCCCGGCCTGGTGCCCGTACCACACGGGCTTCCCCCTCTCCCTGGCGTACCTCCTGTTCCCGTCGGGAATCACGGCAATGTGTATGCTCCTGTTGACGTCCTTCACCGTGTCGTCGCCCATGAGTATCCCTCAACCATAAAGAAATATTGAACAGCGAAATTTTAAGTAATTATGCAACCTATTTAAGACGGGCTTCCAATCATATTAAATAATCCGGGAGGTGCCGGAATGGGGAATGACGCGGAAAAGTCAGCGGAAAGGAAGGAAATGGTCATGGAGAACTGCATCTGCAAGGGATGCCCCAGCTACAGGGACTGCGCCGGGGTGGGAGGAGAGACCGAGCTCGGTTTCTGCCTCTCCGAAACCGGAAAGAGTGGGTGCATAAGGGAGGAAAACGGGTGCATCTGCGATAAATGTTCCGTAATGGAGAGGCTGGGCCTGAAAAACCTTTTCTTCTGCACGAGGGGCTCCGAAGAGGAGCAGCCGGGGAAATGAAATGACGGCCATCAGGAGAATAGGCACGTGCAGTATCAGGAAGGGAAAGACCAGTCACGGCTACATCCACGTCAGGAACGGGCCTTCAATACCCGTTGCCGTCATGAAGGGATCCGTGGGAAAGACCTGCTTCATAATGGGAGGACTCCACGGGGACGAGATCAACGGGCCGGGGGTCGTCCATCACCTGATGAACGAACTGAAGCCTTCGGAGGTGAAAGGCACCATAATATTCCTTCCGGTCGTCAACGTTTCCGGTTTCATGCACAAGCAGAGGACGGTGTACGAAGACGACAGGGACCTCAACCGGGTGTTCCCGGGGACAGGAAAGACGCTTTCCTTCAGGATCGCCGGGAAGGTTTTCAGCGAGGTCATGAAAAAATCCGATTTCGGGATCGACTGCCACGACGCGGGGAAGAACGACGCGCTCCTTCCCCATCCCAGGGTGCACGTGAACAGGAAAGGCGTCTCCAACGACGGCTGCACGGTCGAGACCGGGAGGCTCCTCGGGACCCGGCTCATACTCCAGAGATGGGGGATCAAGGGGATGGCGGGCATAGAGGCCTTCAGGCAGCTGAAGATACCCGTCCTCACGGTGGAGGTCGGGGGAGGCCTTCATCTCTGGAAGGGGCTTATCGAAAAGGCCGCGAGGGGGATTGAGAACGTGCTTAGGTATCACGGCGTGCTGAAGGGCCCCATACGGCTCCCCAGGCACCAGTTCCTGATCAGCGACATCAACAGGCACAGCTACACGTGCAAAATAAGCGGGCTGCTCTACAAAAAGGTCAGTCTGGGGGAGTACGTGCACAAGGGGGACCTGCTGGCGATGATCGAGAATCCGATAAACCAGAAAAGGGAAAAATTCCACAGCAGGGAATGCGGGTTCATATTCTCCATCAGGACCGCGGACAAGGTGGACCCCGACGACGTCATCCTGACCATCCTGCAGACGAAACACTGCAGGAAACACTCGACCAAGCCCCATCCCAAGGCCGTCAGGCTGAGCAACTGATTCCGGTTCTGTTTGAGCCCGAAAATGGGCATTGCTGTAAGCGAAGCGAGAGCTGGCTGATTTTATTTCAATCCCGCTATTCCGCTAATCAACATACCGAATCCCAGTAATGCTGAAATCATTATTACCGCAGCATCTGCCAATTGTGTAGCTAGACCAAAAACTCCCAGGGCAAAAATAATCTGAAAAACGGAACCAACCTTTGCCCAGCTCTTGGTTTTCATGTAAACTACTGCAGCGGCAATTATTGATATTATCACCAAGACGGGTAAAACAGCTATTTGAACTGCCATATGATTAGTTTGTTGCTGAGCCATATAAATATTTGTAAAGCGTTAATAGGCGGCCGATTTCACTTAACTATTTATAGGGACGCCGCACAAATA
>CAZEXF010000044.1:0-8650 GCA_964516855.1 uncultured archaeon
AGAAGACCCTTAAAACAAGGGAAACTTCCAATAAGAAGAATGGAAAACCGAGAACCTTGAAGAGACCGGTTAAAAGAACGGGGAAAATAAGGAAGCCCGCCGTTAAGAAGGTGAAAAAACAGGGACCCGTGAAGAAAC
Organism: uncultured archaeon; assembly: GCA_964516855.1. Taxonomy (GTDB): domain Archaea; phylum Aenigmatarchaeota; class Aenigmatarchaeia; order QMZP01; family QMZT01; genus CAZEXF01. The sequence goes on from CAZEXF010000044.1 coordinate 139, forward strand.
CTGTCAAAAAAAACATCCCATCGGAAATGGATAAAAAGAAAGTGAAAAGGGCGAGAATCAAAAGGGTTGTCAGGAAGATAATAAAGAGGGTGAAACCCCCTTCGGATAGTGGCGGCATTCCGAGGGAATATCTGCTTGAGACGGACATCGATAAACTGTACCAGGCCGTTTCCGAGAAGGGAATGATAAAGGTGAATGAAGCCTCAAGGATGTACAGGGTTCCAAAGGAAAGGATAGAGGAATGGGGAAGGATTCTTGAGGAGCATGATCTCGCGATCCTGCATTACCCGCCTTTCGGCGACCCTTTCCTTCTGCTAAAAAAATACAAAAAGTCCCCCAAAATCAGGAAAAAGAGCGGCAGGAAAAAGAAACCCCTGATCATCAACCTTGTCATACTGACAGCGTTCGTTTTGATTGTCCTGAACTATACAGGACGGCTTGATCTCTCGTCAGTAACAGGCCTTCTCCCTCCTGAATTTATCAGCGCTTTAGATCTGGGAAACCTGCAACGGCTGCTGATTGATTACTGGATTTATTTATTAGGGGGTCTAATAATAATCATTGCCCTTGTCATACTGATAAAAATCGTTAAAAAGAGGGGAAAGGGCAGGAAAAAGTGAAAGTATGGATGAAAAAAAGGAGATATCGCAGACCTATTCCGTGGATTACGAAGGGGTGACCGCCAAGGTCCGCATCCTGCAGACGAAGGACGAATACGTCCCCCTCTATAAAATAAGTTACCCGAAAATAGAGGAGGCCACCAGGGCCGTGCTGGATACGATAAGAGAAGAGATCGTAACCCAGATGACCCTCAAAACAGAGGAGATTTTAAACCCGGAAAATGTGGAGGAAATAAAAAATAAGTTCATAAAAAGGGCAGGAGAGATGATAAAAAGGGAGCTTCCCCACGTCACAGAAAAGGAGAAGGGAATACTCGTCGGTATCCTTTTACAGGAGTCGCTTGGCCTAGGTTTCATTGAATTCATGCTGAAAGACCATAACCTTGAGGAGGTCGTGGTGAACAGTTCAAAGGAGCCCATATGGGTTTATCACAGGAAATTCGGATGGCTGAAAACAAACATAAAAATAGGGGACGAAACGACCATTTACAACTATGCGGCCCAGATAGGGAGAAGGGTCGGGACGCAGATAACCAATCTGAGTCCCCTCATGGACGCTTATCTCACGACCGGGGACAGGGCAAACGCCACGCTTTTCCCCATATCCTCGGACGGGAACACCCTGACTATCAGGAAGTTCGCCAGGACACCCTGGACGATTACCGACTTCATAGAAACCAATACAATGTCCGCCGATGTAGCCGCGTTTCTCTGGCTTGCGCTCCAGTACGAGATGAACATCGTCTGCACCGGAGGGACTGCCAGCGGCAAGACATCGTTCCTGAACGTACTGAGCATGTTCATCCCTCCCAGGCAGAGGGTCATAAGCATAGAAGACACGAGGGAAATTCAGTTGCCGGATTTCCTCCACTGGGTTCCCATGACGACAAGGCCCCCTAACATAGAAGGCCGGGGGGAGGTCAAGATGCTGGACCTGATGATCAACGCGCTCAGGATGAGGCCGGACAGGATAATAGTGGGGGAGATCAGGAGGAGCAAGGAAGCGGAAGTCCTGTTCGAGGCGATAAACACGGGACATTCCGTTTATTCGACCCTGCATGCCAATACCTCCGAGGAGACCTTCAAGAGGCTGGTGAACCCTCCCATCAACATACCCACTTCACTCCTGACCTCGCTCCAGCTCATTGCGGTAATGCACAGGGACAGGAGGAAGGGGATCAGGAGGCTTTTCGAGATAACCGAGCTTATTCCGGGGGGCAGGCTCGAGGAAGTGAAGATCGAGCTCAATACGATATACAAATGGGTCCCTTCCAGCGACAAGATCATAGAGTGGAGCAAATCACAGAGGGTGCTCGACGACATAAAGCTTTTTTCCGGGATGACAGACAGCGAAATCATAAGTAACCTGGAAGAGAAGAAAAAGATACTCCTCTGGATGGTCAAAAACAAGATAAAGGACATAAACAGGGTGGGAAGGATAATATCCGACTATTACAAGGACCCGAAGAGCGTCCTGAATAGGATCAAGAAATGATTACCTGTGCATGTCCTGGTTTTTTTCGAACCTGGGGACGAAAATCCTGTATTTGTCCTTGTCTTCCAGTTCTTCCATTATCCTTTTTATGACCATCTTTTCCGGATCCGGGAGCATCGTCACCCTCTTTTTTATGTCCTCAAAGCTTTCGAATTGCCTCTCCTTTCTCGCACCTATGATTGCCCAGAGATGCTTTTTTCCTATTCCGGGGAGCAGTTCCAGCTGGTGTAGCCTGGTCGTGATCGGCCCCGCGGCATTGAAGAAATTTATGAAGCGCTCTGGTTTCAGCTTGATTATTTCCTTCACTATGTCCTCCACCTCTTCCTTTGATCCCCCGGTAAGATCCCTGTAGTCTATCCTTCTCTTTATGAATTTGACCTCTTCCCTCTTCCCGTCGCCTATGTAAATCTTCTGCCCGACCTTGAGGTATATCCCTTCCCTTACTATAACTTCGAGTAAGGAAAAGTAATTCTCTCCAAGCACCTGGGCCACGGGCTGGGAAATCTTCATTCCGTAGTAACCGTGGGAAAGGAAGTCCAGCACGATTGCCCATTCGTCTTTTTTGAGTTCCTTTTTCATTCCGGATCCGCCTGATTTTATAGGAGTATTAAAGAAATCTGGATTTATAAAGCAAATCATTTGTTGCTTTTCACGATCTTTAAAATCTTCTTTTTGTCGTCTTCCGAAAGAACTACCCTCTCATGGGCGAATATGAGACGAAGATCATCCAGGTTATCGGGAAGGAAGTTCAGTATGTAATTCATGTGCTTTTCCTTGAGCTTGCCGATTTTCACCAGTTCCTCCCTTATCGTCTCTGCCTTTTTTTCGGAAATCTTGCAGAATTTCCTCAGATGGTCAAGCGCGTTCTTCTGTTCGTATCCGAGTTCCTTTTCCTTTTCCTTGGACGCGAGTACCTTTTTCACGAAAATCCAGTTCACGTTCTTTACGTTCTCTATCTCCATAAGATCACCCTATTTTTTTAATGAAAGATGTTCCGGCCTCGAGATTATAGTCTTCCTCATATTCCCGATCTTCAGTTCGACCAGATACGAGGCCCCCCTTTTTTCCACCACCTTTCCTATTCTCCCCATGAACATGGGGTGTGGCATTCCTTTATGTGAAGAGGGATCTATGCTTATCACCACCTTGTCGTTCCTCTTGAACTTCTGGAGGTAAGGAGTGACAGTTAACTTGTCCTTCATATCCCTCTTCAGTTTCCTTCTCGTTCTCCTTCTCAGTCCCTTGCTTCTCTGAACCATGTTTATTCCGCCATTACCTTTATCACGTCGAGCGTCTCTACCTTTGCCGGGTTCTCCAGAATCCCGGAGATCGAGGGTTTTGTCCTCCCGTCGTCGCCGCTCACGAGCTCCTTCACGTAAACCCCGGCCTGGGTGCGTATTTCAAATTGGTATTTCCTTCTATTTATCCTTTTCCATTTTATGCTTTTAATCTTTTTATTCCTTGTCCGGTTGGCCCTTCTGTGAAGAACCCTTCTGGGGGTCTTTTGTTTTATTAACCCCCTTACCTTTTTAACCTTTTCTATCCCGTCCACGGGTTTGCCGAACCCGACGACCACCCGGTATACCTTGTCGGGCTGTTTTTCCTTCAGATTCACTACCTCTCTTTTGCTCGAGATCCTCAGGTTCCTTATCCTTACCTTTTTGGTCCTGTTCACCTCTCTTTTCATCCTTTCAAGGTCGATCTTCCTTTTTTTCGGGCCGGTGATCTCGAGAATGAATGGCCTCCATCCGAGACACCGGGCGTCTATGTCCTCCCTTCCCATCGCATGAAGGGAGTGCTCCCCGCCTTTCGTGGCCTTCATGAACGGCTTTGCTATGATGTCCTCCACCGTTTCCCTGTACTTCTCCCATTTCGTCTGGGGTATGCCCCTGACAAGCTTGTTGTATCTGCCGTATACGAAAAGGGGGTTAATCGCGACCTCGATGTTCCCGGAGGAGAGGTTCAGGATGAGGGAAACGTCCGGCCTTTTTTCCTCGAACTCCTTTCCGGTCTCCTTTTCTATGATTTTCCCCGTTTCCCTGTTTATCTCTGACTTCAGAGACTCGCAGTTTTTTATTCCCGCCCTCTCCCAGAGGGATTCCTCCCTTATGGCGAGATCGTCCGAAAGCCTCGTCCCTACCAGGAATGTCCCGAATTCCAGTCTCTTCATCTTTCCGGCCGCCTTCTTTGCATACGTGTCCAGATCCTTGAAGAGGCCGTTGCATATGGAACATTTTCCCGGACTCTTCGTTTTGACGGGGGACATGTGGAATCTGATGCCGTGAAAATTTGAGACATCCGTCCTGAATCTCGAGTTGTCGAATTCCATTGCGAGGAAAAGGCGGATGACTTGTCCCCTTTCTTTGTTGGTATATCCGCTGAGTATGTTTCCGAACTGCCTGCCCAGGCAGTTGTCGCAAACGTATCCCTGCCCGAGTATCTTTTTCGCGGTTTCGAAGATTTTCATCAGATCACAATAAATTAATGGTCAGCCTATTTTTAAATCAAAGACCCGCACGGCATTCTTTTTAGCGGCTTCCAGTATTTCCTCTTTTTCCATTTTCCTCAGTCCGGCGATCTTTCTTGCAGAAAGAAGGATGTTCCAGGGATAATTTCTCCTGTCCTTCTCCTTGTCCGGGGAGAGGAACGGGGAATCGGTCTCGAGGAGCAATTGATCGATTGGAACGGCTTTGGCGATCTTTCGGATGTTTTTAGAGAAAAGGACCTGGGTGGAAATCGAAATGAAGAAATTTTTATTTTTGATGATTTCTTCTGCCAGCTCCCTCTTCCCCGAAAAGCAATGGAAAACGCAGACGAGTCCCGAATCCTTCACCATTTCGTAACATTCCCTCTCCGCGTCCCATGAATGGATCACGATCGGCTTCTTCAGTTTCTCTGCCAGATCGATGAATTTCGAAAATATTTCCCTCTGTTTCTTCCTCTTTTCCGGGTTCTTTTCCCAGTGGAAATCGAGACCTACCTCCCCGATACCGACTAACATTTCTTTATTTTCTCTTATTAATTTCAGCACCCCTTCGAGATTCGTCCCTTCTGTAGGATGATATCCCAGGGTAGGGAACAAGAAATCAGGATGTTTTTCGCACGTCTCCAATGCAAGTACGCTTTCATCGTACCTGGCCGAGCTCACGATCACGGCAGCCAGCTCCTGCCTGCATTTCCTGATCACCTCCTCCCTGTCATTGTCGAAATCGGGGAAGCAGAGGTGGGCGTGGGTGTCGATCATATCCTTAATTTAGTCCGGGTTTATAAAAATTCAAAGGGGCTTGTCAGCGTTCTTTTAACGATTCCGGATTTCAGAAATAATAAGTTTCATTGCTTTTGGTGACATAAAATCCGTTTTTCACGCCCTCTCCGTTCCAGTTGATACGTAATATCGTTTTGTTTTCCCCGAAAGAGATATCCATGCTATTGATGGCATCGGATAAACCAGGGGACAGATCCAGCGAGTTTTTAATCAAGCATTTAACAACATCTGACGATAAAAGCAGATCAGTCTTTATCAATTTTTTCTCGCATGCATCCACTTCTGCCTGATCCAGTAGTTTGAATGATCTGCTGCATGCTACCTTCTGGATCAGTATCTGATATCCGGTCTTGTCCGCGCCCTTTCCCAGACCAGCACTGCCGCTTATTCCCGCATATTCGTTTTCTTCTATTAACCGCTCATTCCTCAGAATTTCCGTAAGCTCCGGAAAGGGGAAAACACTGCAAACAAAAAGTGATCCTCTTTTTTTAGGACGGATCCTTTTCTTGGAAAAGTATCCTTCTGTCAATTCGGCCACACGTTGTATGTATCCGGTATAAACATCTTTTTCCGGTATCGCATACCCGTCCTTTTTCAGAACGATTCCGTTTTTCATGATTTTGATAATAGAAGAACATTTAAATTCTTACTGTTCAATGATGAAAAAAATGTATCAAAGCTGCTATTCTATAAGGATATAATCCAGCGCCTCCCTGACCGATTCTACCTCTATGACCCTTATCCCTGCCTCCTCCTCCACGGTCACCTTCTCGGGGATGCGCTCTGTGGTGCATATCTCGGATATGCCTATGTCTTCGCAATATCTTTTTGTCCTGTAGGTGACCTGGCTCGAATGGAGGAGCGGGACGAGGAAGAGGGAGGATCCCGCCTCCTTCGCCGCCATCGCCTTGGGGAGCACCCCTCCTACGGGCCCGATGGTCCCGTCGTGGTTTATCGCCCCCGTTATCATCACCGATCCGTTTATCTTCCTGCCCTCGAGGGCGGCGATCGTCGCGATGGAAAGGGCGGTCCCCGCCGAGGGACCCTCCACCGTTGTGGCCTCGGTTTCTATGGTGTACACTATGTCGTAATCCGAAAGGTTCTTCCCGGTGATTTCAGAGGCGACGCTCCTGGCCGTCCGGATGCTGCTCTGGGTGTCCGTCCAGAAGAGCAGCTTGTCGATGTTCGCGAGAATCCTTCCCGTTCCCCCGAGAACCTGGACGTAGAGGATGGTGGTCACCCCCTCCCCCTCCTGGTCAACGGCGGGGATCATTATCATCGCAGTGGTCGAATTGGTGTGAGGGTCCAGGGGATCGTAGGAAATCGTGTTGATAGGGCGTGTCTCGTTTATGTAGGTGACCGACGTCCTGTTCCACTGGACACCGGCCAGACAGCCCAGCGAGAATGCCAGCACTATGAGAATGATGTAAACCCGCTGTTTTTTCCTTCCTGCCATGCAGATCATCCCTGAATGATTTCCTCCAGATCGATTTCCCTGGCGATTTTAGTCGCCATGTCTAATTTATTTTCTTTCAGAAGTTTTAATATCCTTTCGATTCCACCGTCTTTTAGAACGTATTCATGCTCCTTTTCCCTGTCCAGAACGATTATCTTTCTTTTTCCAGCCGTCCCCCTGATCTTCATCAGCCCCCTTCCGAGGGTGGACCCGGTGCTCAGCTGGATCCCGTCCGCTATGCAGGAGACCGGGGGATGCTCCTCGATGGACATCTCGATCCTTATCTTCTCGGATGAGGTAATATTCCTGATTCTTTCCCCTATCCTGTACCCGAGAATGACGAAAGGTCCCAGATGCCCGTGGAACCTCCGTATGTATTCAAGGTCCATCTTATCTATTTGGAAGGTAAATTAATATGATTTTAAAAAACTTCATGTTTCATTTTAACAATGGAAGGGAGAGGAATCGGCCAATATCTTAAAGCGGTAGCAGATAATCGCATAGAGTCGGGATGGTGTCTTGCTGCCGGTGAGAATTTAGTATTTTTTTATGATATAGGAGAAGGTGGCTGGTTAAGTTTTAATGACAAAGAATACGTACCACCAGATAATCATATTCGGGATGAAACCATTCCATGGTCCACTATGGAAAGAAGACCTACATGCGCTGATTTTTGTCAAAAACGTGCATAATAGCAATTTAAATACCTGTACCAGAATTCTTAATGTGGGAGCCTCCAGTCACGGAGCTAGGCCTGCCGTACCTTCGGGGGACAAACGGTCTTTACGGTCGACTGTAGTCCGTGGATGGTTTCATGGATGGTTCCGGGCCCTGCGTTCCGCCAGCGAAGCTCTGTCCCGTGGGGTCATTGACATAATGAACCAGGTCAGGCCAGGAATGGAGCAGCCTTAAGTTATTTTAATGACGCTCTCGGGGTAGCGGAGTGGAGGAGGTATGCCGGATCAACCCGTAACCGTTCATGGAGTCTACCATGGACATGCTCCCCGCTCCTTTTATTTTTCGAAATTTATTATGGAAAACACAAATATTAAGTATGCTCGCCTTATACAAGAAGTTGTCACTGGTTTTTTTCGGCGGAATCGCGGAGAGATATCTCAAGACGTTCAGGAAACTTGAGCCCCATATCAAGAATGCCGGCATGAAAATCCTGCTTAAGACCTGGGTCTCGGTGATCTTTTTCACGACCGTTATAGCCTTCTTAATATCGTTCGGTCTGATATATTTCCTTCTCACGTATGTCATAGAGATCAACGTTCTTATTTACACCTTTTCCGTGATCTTCTTTCCGGTCATGACCGCTTCCATCGTCTTTTTGTTCTTTTACATCTATCCCATACAGAAAGAGAGCGCCAGCGAGAAAAACATAGACAACAACCTCCCTTTCGCGATCACCCATATGTCGGCCATCGCTTCTGCGGGAATACCCCCCGAGTTCATGTTCGAACTGCTTACAGGCTTCAAGGAATACGGAGAGATATCCAAGGAGTCCAAGATGATAATGAGGAACATCAAGACGTTCGGGCTGAGCTCGATCGATGCGATGAGGAACGTGGCAGAGAGAACCCCTTCAAAGAATTTCAGGGAGTTGCTGCTGGGGATAATATCGAGCATAGAGACCGGAGGGGTTCTGAACGACTATCTTAAAACCATGTCCG
>CAZEXF010000045.1:0-8574 GCA_964516855.1 uncultured archaeon
TCCATGTTTTAGAATTCGCGAAATGGCTTAAAAAATTCAGCCTCACAGCCGAACGTTAACTTTATATATATATTATATATTAGTTAACCATTGAACAAAATCAAAACGGAGGGATAAAATGGTACAGTTCGAAACAGTCAAAGCGGAAGAAGTCAAGTTTGGGAAGAACAACTTCCTTGAGATAGCACGAAAAAAGGCAACCTCTGAGCAGGGGGAGAACGAGTTCATCGCTATCTCGCGAGGTTTCTTCTTGCCGGACGGGACAAAAAGATTCAAAAGATCAATCGCAATTCCGGACGACAAAGACATAAAAGATTTCGTTAGCAAAAAGGTATTGGAGTTCTAAAGAGGGAAACTCTGAAACCCACAATACCGTTCTTTTTCTTTTTGTTTTTATTCCTGAAATAAGTTTAAATTATTAGATTTCCATTTTTCTTTATGAGTGAGGGAAAAATAGCAACATTGACTGTATATCTTAAAAATAAGAAAAGAATGAATTATGACCATGTAATGAATTTCTTTTCAAAAGTAAGAGATGAAACTGGTTATGATGGTGATTTTATCTTTACATGGAACCGAGATAATAATACTGGAGGAATTGTCGTAGATCCAAAACATGCTGACTTCTATCCTATTATGAAAGAGATTTGTAATAGGAATAAAAGTAAAAATTAAAAAATCCTACCCGATATAACTTTCTTCCCGGCCAGCAATCATAACTCTTCATTTTTAAGATTACGGTTCATTCTTATGTTTATGTTTGTCGCAAGGAAGGATGACGGAAGGGTCGGCCTCTCGGACGTCATTTACCTGTCAGGCAAACTGTCTGAAATCTCCGGGAAATATGCGAAGGCCTGCCGGGTCAATCCCGTGCTGCTGACCGTGCCGGACAAATTCATGGTTTATTTCGATCAAAAAGGGAAACATGAGGACTTGAAGGATTACAAGATTGTATAAACTACCCGATATAACCCTCGTCCCTGGTGACCACGGTGGTCTCGCCCTTCTTCTTCCTCTTCTTGGGTAGCTCGATCTTGCCGTATTTCTTCTCGTACCCGTCTATCGCCTTCTTCAGGGTGTCGAGGAAGATCTTGGCGAACCTGGTGTCAAGAAGAATGGTCTTGTGCTTTATCACGACCGTCTGCTGGCTCTTGCCCTGTATCTGGTCGATCTTCGGGGTGATCTGCTTGAAGTCGAGTACGAACTTGCTCGGGTTGTAGACCACGCTTATGGAGTCGGAATAGAATCCCTCCTCCGAATGGTCGATCTTCAGATTAACGTGTTGCTTCTCCGCCATCATAGATCACCTGTTTAATAATGGTGAGGAGGTATTAAAATGTTGCCTCAGAATTATATGCAATCAAAGCTGCCGATCTCGACAGATGATTCGCATCGGTTCGATATCTGATTGATCGCAAGTGTTTTTCTGCCCCCGACATTCCTTTCGAATTTCCCGGAGAGGCATTCATTCCTTACATCTTCGGTGTAATCGAATGCTTCATCCTCGCATATATAGCCGTCATAATCCTGCTTATGGTATATTTTTCCGCAGACATGCTCCTTCACTGAATTGAAAAGATTCTCATCTTCAGTCGAGAAACACAGTTCCCATCCGCAGTCGCTGCCCCCTGAACTGCACCAGCCCCAGTCGTAGTTCAATTCGAATCGGGATCCCCCCTCGTAGGTTCCCCGCGCCTTTATGAAACCTCCACGATCCATATCGCATTCTGTGCAATCGAGTTCGTAATCCGCTTTATCCAAACCGAAGTTTGCGGATACCTCGTCGTAAAACATGTCCTTCAGGGCTTCACGGTTTTCAGGTTTCATGTTTTCAAAGCATCCCGTCCTTCCCTCACAGCTTTTGTGCATTCTGATCTCAATATTCACCATCTCATTTCTTGGCATGTTCACCTCAAACACTTCCGGGGAATAACCATCTGAAAACACCGAAAGCAGATAATCGTCACTGATTATATTTTCATCGCAAACATAATCGGATCCAACGCCTCCGCCATGTCCCTCGGTTTGATATTTCGCATAACCATCCAGTTCCTCTCCGCTCTCAGAGTCCCTGATAACTATGCGAAACCCCGTATTGAAACCGTTGTTGTTCATGCTGTCGGATATACTGGTACATAATCCTTTATAGTATGGTATCCTTGAGACAATCTTGTAATCCGTTGTATTATTTTTTTCATTATTTATGTTATTGACGCATCCAGTGATTGTGGATACGAAAAGAATAGACACCAATAAAAAGGAGATCTTTTTCATAATAGATAATATCATTCTTATTTATTAAAAACTAAGCCAGGGTACGATGAAGCTCGCTATTATCAGGAGAAGCGTGAACCATCCCAGGTAATGGGTCATCCGCCTGTAATGTTTTTTCGAAATCTTCCTGAAGACGATTTCCCAGATCCTCCCCCCGTCCAGGGGTTTGAGGGGAAGCATGTTGGCTATGCCCACGCCAAGGTTGATCAGGAAAAGGAACGACAGCAGGCCCACCACGAACAGCAGGGGGCCTTCGAAAGGCTTCAGGCCTTCGGCCGTCTCGAGATAGGTCGAGGTGTCGGCTATGCCCAGGAATCCCGGCTCGGAATGTCCCGAAAGCTTCGCCTCGAGCCCGTTTATCCTGGACCCGGCCTTGATCCTCAGCGATGGATAGTTCTCGCCGATGTATTCCCACTTTCCGATCTCGTACCGTATGCTCCTCCAGGACTCTATCTGTTGAATGCCGAAAAGGGAACTGACGGAATTCCCGAATGCCTCGGAAAGGTCGTAGGATCCCGGGATGTATTGCTCGAGGGTGACCCCTACGAGGGTGTCGAAATCCATTGAATAATTATCGTCCGGCGTTTTGTTCGTCCTCAGGTTGTATACATTCTTGTCAGTCCCGTTGAAGGCCGTGACCCAGACCTCGTTTCCCGGCCCGGCCTCCTCAAGGGCGAAAGTCAGGTCCTCCTTGTCCCTGATCTCGAAGTCGTTGATGCCCACGATGACTCCGGAAAGGTTGTTCTGCTCCGCGGTATAGTTCACGAACACGCCGGAAAAGGATACCCCGGAAGGCACGAAAATCATTGATGTGATCAGCCCCAGCAGCAGGATCGAAACCCCCGCGAGAATGAAATTAGCGAAAGATCCGGCCGAGAAGACCCTGAGCTGTGTAAGCCTGTCCTTCCTCGCGAGCTGCCTCTCGTCCGGCTCGACGAAGGCTAGGGGAAGTATGGCCAGGAGCCCCCAGCCGAGCGATTTTATCCTCACCTTCCCCACGACCGCCATGATCCCGTGCGCCCCCTCGTGGACGAAGACCAGCAGGGCGATCGAGATGATCCAGTACCAGAAGGGAACGCCCAGGACTCCAGGAACGATCACCGGCTCTGCCGTGGGCGTGGGTAGCAGGAAGGCGAGCCCGCCGACGGCCGTTGTGGTGAAAAAGGATTTCGTCAGTAGATGGAGTAGCATGAAGACGCCGTAAACGGAGCTCCCGAAGGAAACCACGATCCCTATGTCCCCCAGAACCCTCCAGAACCTCGGGGACCTTTTCGTCAGCCGCCTGAGGAAACCCCTGCCTCTCTTCGTCTTCCTGAGGAGGAATATCTTCTGCTCCCTCGTGAAGCTTTTCCTGTCCCTGATCACTATCACGGCGAGGATTATTATGAACAAGAGGACGGAAAGCATGTACAAATCGGTCATATTACCATTATTGCCCTTTCATTTTTAAATATCGCTTCCGGATGCATTCGAAGGCCTTCCTTATTTCCGGGTTCCTTATGCTCCTTTCCCCGTCCTCGAAGAAGCGCTCCAGTCCCCCGTATCCCTTCCCGGAGTATTCGGCCGCCTGCATGCACATCTCCAGCTTGTCCAGGTCCTTCACGAGCCTCGACTCTTCCGTTTCCCCCCGTTCGAATTCATCATACAAATCCCTGAATTCTTCCGAGACCTCTCCGGGAAGCAAGGACACTATCCTTTCGAGTCCTTCCCTTTCCCTCTCCCTCTTCTCTCCCAGGCCCATCTCCCTGTCCTCTTCCCTGATACCGTGTACGATGTCCCCGGTATGGACCTCGCAGATGTCGTGGATCATGCCCATCTTCAGGCACTTCACCGCGTCCAGACCCAGCTCCCTGCCGTAAACGTAGCACAGTACCGAAAGCATGAAGGAATGGCCAGCGACGCTTTCCGGTTCCTTCACGCCCCTGGTCACCCAGCCCTTCCTCCTGACCTCCTTGAGCCTGATCAGCCTCCTGAAAAAGTCCGTGGTATCCATGCATGATATTTGGAAGGAGATATTAATAATTTTGAAATTATATTAACGATCCCGACCAATAATAATCATAATGTCTATGGGTGAACTGATGAAAAAATACGTTCTCGGCATGGAAATGGGCGGAACGAGTATAAGGACATGCATCGGGGATAAAGACGGCAAGATATTCTGCGTGAGGACGGAGAACATAGATTTCAAGAACGGGGACCAGGGCATCGCCGATCAGATATTGAGAATGGTGAAGGCGTGCGCGAAAGAGGCCCATCTCAAGCTGGACGAGATCCTGGGCTTCGGAATCGGCGCGGCGGGCCAGCCCGACGAGGAAAAGGGGGTCATCCACAACGCCTCGAACTGCCCATGGAAGATAATGAGGTTCCCGGGAAAAATCCAGAAGGCCCTGAAGATGCCCCTCTGGATCAGGAACGACATCGCTGTCGCCGTTTATGCTGCAAGAAAGCTCGGCGTGGGCAAGGAATACTCAACTTTGTCCCCGAGGTGGGACGCCGCCATGACCATAGGTACGGGGACGAACATAGCCCTCGTTTACAACGGCGAGCTGCTCCTCAACTCCAAGAAGCAGTCAATGGAATGGGGCCACTGCAAGCTGAACGTTGACGGGGGATATCTTCCGAAGTGCGGCTGCGGGGGGAGGGGATGCATCGAATCCTATGTGGGGGGATCTGGAATCCGCACGAGGACGATCGATTTCTATTCAAAGAAAAAGGCCGGGAAGAAACTGCTCAGGGAGCCTATCCTGGCGGAGACGAGAAAAAGGCTCTCGAAAGGAAAAAAGAAGCCGGGCAAGATCAAGCCGGCGGACCTCGTGAAACACATCCGGGCCGAGGACGTGTACGGTGCCTACAGGAAGACGAAGGGGAAGGACCCTGTCTCGAAAAAGATAGTGGACGACACCTCCACCTACCTTGCATACGCTTTCGGGAACATACTGTCTTCCTATCCGATGATCCCCTACGTGGAGATTTTCGGCAGCGTTGCCGTAAAAAACCCAGAGCTAACGGTAGGGGCCGCGGTGAACAAGCTGATGAAGGATCCCAGGAAGTTCTGCAACCGTGACCTTGACGTCTCCCGGACGGAGTTCAGGGTCACCAAGATCGACAGGATCGGCCTTCACGGTGCCGTGGAGTTCGCCTGGCACAAGCTGGGGAAGAGATAAGTGGATTTTTGAGAATCATTCAAACTCGTTGTACTAATACAGCTTGCCTCCAATTGGAACTTCTCTCTCGGGTTGAATCAGTACACATTCGTTATCTTCATCGGGAACTCCCAATGTCAAAACTTCTGACAAAAAAGGTCCAATCTGTCTTGGTGGAAAATTGACTATGCAAAGAACCAATTTACCTTTCAGATTTTCCTTTCTGTAATTCTTAACGACCTGAACGCTGGATTTTTTGATTCCAATCTCACCACCCAAATCGATTTTGAGTTTATAGGCTGGTTTTCTTGCCTCGGGAAAATCTTCTACTTCTATGATTTTTCCGACACGAATATCCAATTTTTGAAAATCTTCAAACGTTGCCATATGAATTGCCTCCTATTTTATCAACTTATTCAAGAGGGAGTGCGGGGGCAGGGAAACCCTGCGGAAAGACCTGACAGGCAGGTCAAACGGCAATTACAGATTCGCCGTCCGCGTTCGAACCCTGGAAAGCAGTGCCCAGCCCTTACCTTTTCGATCAGGTTCAAGCTTCTAAGCTACTGGGTCCTTAGCTTGGCCTCAAGGATTAAACTTAATCCCAGATCCAGCCCCTATGGCCGAATTCATTGACCGCTTGGGTACCCCCGCGCAATGATATATTTAGAGAGAAAAGGAATATAAATAAATTCATAATGTGGGAAGCCGGTGACATGCTTCGATGAAAAGGATCCGGGCGATAATTATTTAAAATGATAACATCTTTATAAGGATAAAGGAAATAATTAAATAAACCGGGTGATGGTTTGAATATCAAGGTTTTATCCAAGAAAAAGGACATTTGCACGTTCGTTCTGAAGGATGCCACTCCCGCCCTTGCCAACAGCCTCAGAAGGATAATGATATCCGAGGTTCCCACGATGGCGATAGACAGGGTCGATTACCACGAAAACACGTCCGCACTTTTCGACGAGATAATAGCCCACAGACTCGGATGCATACCGCTCGTCTTCGACCCCAAGAAGTTCTCGAAAAGGGACGAGTGCAAGTGCGGGGGAAAGGGATGCTCCATCTGCCAGGTGGTCTTTCACCTGGAGAAGAAGGGACCCGGAGTCGCCTATTCGAGGGACCTCAAATCCTCGAGCAGGCCCGTGAAGCCGACCTCCCCCAACTTCCCGATAGTCCAGCTTCTCAAGGGTCACGAGATCAATCTGGACGCCATCGCCAGGCTCGGGACCGGAAGGGAGCATGCCAAATGGCAGGCCGCAAATGCGGCATACCTTTATTATCCGGAGATAGAAGTCGAAAAGGGATTCAGGGACCTGAACAGTGTGGTCAATGCCTGCCCGAAAGGGGCGCTGGAGATCAGGGACAGGAAGCTTTCCATATCCGACCCCTTCAGGGCCGACGAGTGCAGGATGGCGGAACAGGTTTCCGGGGGAAAGGTCAGGATAGTCAGCGACGACACGAGATTCGTTTTCAGGGTCGAGTCCGTTTCGGGGCTCGATCCCAAATACATAATTGAAGAGGCGGCAAGGATACTTTCTGGGAAAGCAAATGAATTTAAAACTCACCTGAAGAAAGTATGATATGAGACTTATCCTTTTCTGGATACTGGGAAGCGCGCTGATATGGATATCGTTCTGGACCATTTCCAGCGGCTGCCTCTATTTTCGCTACAGCCCCGTCTCCCTTTTCATGTCTGTTTTCATGAGCTTCATACTCGTGCTGGCTGGAGGCTTGTGCTGGATCTGGGTGTCAATCAGGGCGAAGAGGAAATAACTGGAAAACGGTGAAAATATAAAAGCATGCTCGGACAACTATTATAATATGATCGGTTTTGCCGAAAAGCAGATACTTGAGGCCATCAGCAGAAACAACCTCATGAGAAACGAAGAGCTACTCACGTTCATAAGAAAGGAAGGGATGGATAACGGGTTTACCCTCGTGCAGAGGCTCGAATCCCTCGGGTACATCAGTTGCGTGGATGCCATAGGATGCTACTGCTACGCACTGACCAGGAACGGGTCAAGGGCCCTGAAAAGCTCCTGAAACTGATTTTTATATTTCATCCGTTATTACATAATTAGCCGGAAGCATGAAAAGCACGCTTCTGCCGCGTTTCAGCCCCGTGGTGTAGTGGCTAATAAATTAATGCTTTGAGTAGCAAAAATTTGACTATGCATATCGGGCCTTGGACTAAACAACGACGGACACAGACTTCGTCAGTGTCAGATTGCAACGAAAGGCGCAGGCTCCCGCCGCGCCGGATGATCTAAGGCGTTGAGATGGCCCTGTGGGGTCATCCGTGAGAAGGAAACCCGGTGACCGCGGTTCGAAATCGCAGATAAGCAACGGAAACATCTGTCTGACGTGCCTGCCACGTCTCTGCGAAGGGTATCCGCGCGGGGCTATTTCAGGAAGGCCTGACGTTGAAATTGGCAGCGTCTTCCCGGGACCCCGGTCCCTTTCATTAAAACAGCTTGATGCTGCCGTCAAACACGGAGAAGAGATATGAAAGGTCGTAGTCAACAGAGTAGATATGGTATTCTTCGATTTCAAGGGCCGTCTCTGACCCCTGCGGAGAAGACGATATGGGGAAGGTTATCCTTACTATGTCACCGCTTCCCGGATAGAGATTTCCCTGATACAAGGCAAAGAATATATAGCTCCCGCTGGC
Source organism: uncultured archaeon (assembly GCA_964516855.1). Classification (GTDB taxonomy): domain Archaea; phylum Aenigmatarchaeota; class Aenigmatarchaeia; order QMZP01; family QMZT01; genus CAZEXF01. The sequence continues at coordinate 8,101 of CAZEXF010000045.1, forward strand.
ATCCGACTGGCAGTTTCCGCCTACGAGCGTCATCGACTGGGTCCTTGAAGTCTTTTCTATCTCTAGCTCGTCTTCACAGTCCACTATATCGGGATTGAAATAGACAAAGACCTGAATCATATCCGGAGTCGCGCCCGGATTGTCGAGCCTGACGGGGACTGTAACGGTCCCTCCGGCTGAAGCTGGGACGTCGTCCGGAATCAGAATCTTGTACGTTGAATCTGCCAGTGTGAAGACGCCGTCGTACAGATCGAAATCGGACGGATAGACGGGAATCCCATCAGGGCTCCCGACGTTGTAAAGTCTCTTGATGGTTACGGGGCTGGTGTCCCCGACATCCGCGGAACTGTTGACCATGAAAACGATATCGGCGATCTTTCCGGAGCCGGAACGGATGTAATTGTTGGGATTGACCGTTCCCGTGAGTATGCTTCCCGTTCCGGTCCCCGTGGTGGTTCCGATGTCCATGGATGA
>CAZEXF010000046.1:0-8564 GCA_964516855.1 uncultured archaeon
GTATTTGGATTTCAGACCGGTTACTATCTCTTTCAATGACCAAAACATCTGGACGTATTCCCTCGGATTCTCGTTTTCCAATAATTTTCGATAACCGTTTTCAAATTTTACAATGTAAGGAATGATCTGTTCACGCAATAATTCGTAACTTGCTTTTTCCTTTCTCAGTATACTTTTTAAGAGCTGGATTCCGGGCGTTTCATCCGGTTTCATGAAAAAACAATCTCAGTTAGATTTAAAAGATCAGGTCGAGGTCCTTGAGCCTTTTCTTGACCTCGGGGACGCAGCCGGGGCACACCCATATCTCCACCTTTCCCTTGTCCTTCCTCCTGACGATCTCCAGCCTGCCCGGCTGGGACGAGTGGAACCTCTTCTTGCAGATGTTGCACTTCTTCATCTTCCCCATGGCGTCACCTGAATAACAATAATATGTCCTCCGGTATATTATGCTTTTCCAGTTCCCTGAAGAACCTTTCCCGGAAGCCCCTCCCCCTCATTCCCAGATATTCCCTTATAGGGATGCCTTTCGAAGGGACCTCCCTCGGGGCCGTAACGGAGGCCATCGCGGCCATCTCCGCAACCTCCGCGGCCGGTATATCTCCATGTTTCGGGCAGTAGGCGTCGATGAACATATCGTCCCTCCCCCTGACGACCGGGAAGATCCTGCAGTCCGCCGGCTTGATCTCGTTGATCGTGCACCTTCCGTTCGAAAAGAACGCGCATGCCCCGTTGATGAGCTTCGGGAAGTAGGATCCCTGGACCCGCTTGAAAAGGTCCTTCCCCGTGGCTTCCACTATCCTTTTCCTTTCCGCCGATGTCAGGCACGGCGAGGCCTGGAAACAGCATCTCTTGTCGCAGGAACTGCAGAAATCCGAAGACATAATCATTTGGCCGGGGCCCACATGCCGCCCCTCGTCGCGGCGAACCTGTGTATAAGGGTGGATATGGAATTGAGTATCCCCTGGGCCTCTCCCTGGTCCATCCGTATCTCCTTCGGCTCGAGGATTTCCACGGCCGATGGACCATAATTCATTATCATGTACACGAGCTTGTCGTAGTTGGGCGTGAGCATGCTCATCTCGATCACCTGGGAGAAGGCAGACTTGATCTTCGGGTTGACGTCCTCGACCCTTTTCACGCCCTTCAGGTCCTTGTCGAAGATCATCACGCCCTTCTCCTTTTCCATCTTCTCCACTAGGTTCTTTATCGCATCCTTGGCCACGTCCTCCGAAACGGCAAGGGCCTCTATCATGACCCATGACTTGATCCATCCTTCCTCGATCCTTTTCTGAACGATATTATCCGTCTTGTCCATAACAATCAATCATTATTTTTAATACGATCATTTATAAGTTTCGTTTCCGTCCTTCCTGAGAAGCGATGACGATTCCCGGTCGAGATAGACGTACGCCCTTTTGTGCCTCTTCAGGACGGAAGCGGGATGCATCCCTGAAACGGGCCCGCTCCCGAAGCATTCCCTGACGGCCCCGGCCTTCCTCCTTTCAGGGGCGAGACAGATGATGTTCTCGGACTTCATTATCTGTTTCACTGACATGGATATGGCCGTCTTCGGGACATCTGAGATGCCGCGGAACCATCCCTCCTCGAACTCCTGCCTCAGCGTCTCCCTGTCAAGGCGGACTACCCTGTACGGCTCTCCTGCCTGGAAATCCGCCGGGGGCTCGTCGAACGCTATGTGACCGTTCTCCCCTATTCCGAGGAAAGCCACGTCCACGCGCTCCTTCGATATGAGCGATCCGAGTCGTTCGCATTCCCTCACAGGGTCTTTCGCGTTCCCGTCTATCAGGTTACAGGCACCGGGGTGAACCTTCCCTATGATCATCCTGTCAAGGAATCTCCTGAAGCCGGCGGGGTGATCATCCGGAAGCCCGACGTACTCGTCCAGGTGGAACATCACCGTCCTTCCCCAGTCCACGGATTTATCGGACGTGAGAATCTCGAGGAACATGACCTGGGACTTGCCTGTCGCGGCGACGAAGACAGCCTTCCCCCTTTTCCTTATCGCGCCCCCCAGGATCGAGGCTGCCCTCGAGGCCGCGGCCTCTGCCATCTCCCTCTCGCTGCCGAATATCATCAGCCTCATGTATCATTATCAGTTTTCCCGGAATAAAAAGCCCCGGATGAATCCCGAACCAACTCTGATATATCCCCGCCGTGCAATATAGAAGTATGGACGAAAACGTCCCCGGCGCCAGGACGCCCGGCAGGAAGACGAGAGTTCTCGTCATAGTTGCCCACCCTGACGACGAGACCATATGGATGGGAGGGACCCTGCTGATGAACAGGGGTGACTGGGACATCACCATCCTCAGCCTCTGCAGGAGGGACGACCCGGACAGGGCTCCCAGATTCGGGAAGGCATGCAGGGAGTACTGGGCGAGATGCCGGATGTCGGACCTGGAGGACGACAGGCTGGGAAGGGTGGGAACAGGGAGCATCATCGGGAGGGTCATGAAAAACGCCGGAAAGCGGTATGACATCGTTTTCACCCACGGCATGAACGGGGAGTACGGCCATGTCAGGCACCGGAACGCCCACAGGGCTGTCGTGAAGATGCTCTCCGGGGGAAAGCTATCCGCGGGCAGGATTTATTTTTTCTCCTACCGGAACACGGAGAATGCCTGCGTCGCGGAAAAAAAATCCGATGTTTTTATTAGTTTGAAACCAATATATTTTCAGTCCAAGAAAAAAATCATCCGGGAGATTTACGGATTCGAGGAGGGGAGCTTCGAAGACACCTGCAGCAGGGAGGCAGAGGCGTTTCGGATCCATAAGTAGATATGAAATGCATTGTACTTTATCCGTATCCGCTGGAGTATGACGGCACCAGCCTTCAGGGAGACCTGTTATACAGAGGACTGCTCAACTCAGGGGTTTCGGCCATTCCATGCAGCCATGCGGACGGGATACAGAAGAATTTCTTCATGAGGAAGTTCAAGCCGGACGTGGCTTTCGGTATCGGATTCTGGGGCAACGTGCCCGACATACTCATCACCCCCCGAAGCTACGGAGTCACCCCAGTTCCCTGGTTCAACGCCGACGGATGGGTGGCCAACTACCAGGAGGAGTTCAGCAATCTCGACCTGATGTTCACGACGAGCGAGTGGGTCAGGCAGACCTACAAGAGGGACAACGTCGACATCAGCAAGATCATCCCGATGCACATAGGGATCGACACGGACCTTTTCGTCCCCACGGAAAACGTCGAGTACAGCACCGACATAAGGGCCATGTTCGGGATAAAGGATGACGATGTCATGATCCTGACGGTCGGCGGGGACGTGACCTCAAAGGGAGCCCAGGAGATGATGAGGGCGCTGGCCGAGGTCGACAAGGAGTTCAAGAACTGGAAGTACGTCTGCAAGTCCTGGCCGAGCAGGTGCGCCCAGCACTGGAGGAAGCACGAGATGAGGCTGGCCAAGCAGCTGGGTATAGAGGACAAGGTCATTTTTATCCATGACAGGTTCAGCCAGGATTTCATGGTCCACCTGCTGAACGCCATTGACATATACGCGGCCCCCTCCCGGCTCGAGGGATTCGGGATGGTCCAGGTCGAGGCCATGTCCTGCGGGAAGCCCGTCATATCTATCAACAAGATGGGACCCTCGGAGACCATAGTCCACAACGAGACCGGGTTCCTCGCCAACGTTGGCCAGGAGATACTGCTCAAGCAGGAGTGGGTGTATCCGTGGATGGGTTTCAAGGAGAAGAGGATGCTGCAGTTCGAGACACCGAAGGCGTTCGGCTACCGCGCGGACATCAACGAGCTGAGGGATTACACCCTCAGGCTTCTGGCTGACAAGGAGCTCAGGGAGAGAATGGGAAAAAGGGCGAGGGAGCACGCGGTAAAGAACCTGGACTACCGAGACACTGCCAGGAAGATGTACGAGATAACCAGGGAAAAGCTGAACCTAGAGTAGGCAGCACTTTCTTTCGAGGGACTTTTTTGCCAGTATGTAGGTCCCGGCGTCCCAGGCCTGGAGCCTCCCGCGGGCCTTCCCTGTCATCGGGTTTATCCACTCCGGGAAGTTTCCATCCAGGTTCGCCTTCTCCAGAGATCCGATCATCTCCCGGGCTTTTCCGGTCTTCTTGGCCTTGATCAGGGCCAGAACGTAGAACCCGCCGATGAAAGGCCATATGCCCCCGTTGAGGTAATGGTGGGGCTTCCCTGCGTCGCAGTCCCTGAAGTAATCGTGCCAGTGCCTGCTCTTCATCCGGATGGGAGGGAAGATCGACCTGACGGGATATGGCCTGTCCACCCCGTTCTTTTCGATGTACCTGAGGATCCTCACCGCCTTCCCCCTTTCCGCCATCCCCGAGATTATCGCAAGGAGGTTCCCGAGGCTGTCGAACCATTCCCCGGCCTCCCTGTATTTGCCGTGGTTCTTCCACCGGTATGCGATGTAATAATCACCCTCCCAGAGCATGGTATCCCTGTTCCCGTTGACCATGCGTTTCACCTTTTCCGCCCTCTTCCTTTCACCTGACATGGTGAGGGCCATGAAATAAAGGGCCTGCGTGCTTATAGTATGGCCGTATTTGTGCGGGAACGCGTCCTGCCAGTCTGTCGTGGGGAGCTGCGTTATCAGCCCGTTCTCGCCCGCCTCCTGGCAGCGCAGCCATTGCATCGCCCTCTCAACCGATCCGGAGCGTTTCCTGATCAGCGAGGCGTCCCCGTACCTCTTCCGGTAGGTATGATTTCCGATCACGTACCAGAGTGACGAATCGACCGAGGCGAAGTCCGTGTGCGGCTTTCTCCCGCTCCACCTGTCCACCGCGTTGGGGATCTGGCCGGTGGGCGCCTGATGGGATGCAAGCGTTTCCAGGCTTCTCCTGAATACCTCCCTGATCCGGGGATCCTTCGCAGCGCTTGCGCCGATGCAGCTGATCATGCTGTCCCTTGCCCAGACTGCGTCGTACCCTCCCCTGCCGCCGGATGCATAGAGGCCGTTACTGGTCGAGCAGGCCTTCATCACCTCCAGCGCCTTCAGGAAGCATTCGTCATCCATACTGATTCAAAATATGGAAAGTCTACTAAAAAAGATTGAGCGGGATCATTCCCAGCCGGCGATCTCCTTCCCCAGCTCGAAGTACCTCTTCATCAGGTCCCCGTCCTTCCCGGCCTCTTCCGGACCGTCCGCCCTGGTGAATATAGTCCTCCTGACCTTCATCTCCTGCAGGTTGCAGAACACGTGCATCACGTCTATGGCCTTGCCGGCGGATACGCTCCCCGTGCCGACCAGGACGGCCCTTTTCCCCTTCAGTTCCCTCTTCTGCCATAGGGGGTCGGTCCTGTCCATGAAATCCTTCAGCAGCCCGCTCACGTTGTCCCAGTAAGAGGGCGATCCGAGGATGATCACGTCGGAATCCCTGAGTTTCGGATAAAGGGAATCCATGCCGTCCCTTATGATGCATTCGGAGGTTTCCCTGCAGGATTCGCATCCGGTGCAGTGTTCTATGTTCAAATCCTTCAGTAGGACCAGTTCTCCCCCGTGGCCTTCACCTTCGATTCCCTCTATTATCCTTTCCAGCATCGCTTTCGTGTTCCCGTTCCTCGGGCTGCCGCAGATCGCCAGGACCTTCATCTCATCCACTCCTTTCCCTTGATCAATACGGGCGTCCCGCATTTCGGGCACCTGTCCGAGTAGGAGACGATTTCGAAGCCGTTCCTCCCGATGACCTTCGTGCCGCACTTGTGGCAGAAGGTGCTTTCATGTTCATTGCCCCGGACGTTCCCGGCATACGTCCATTTCACGCCCTTCTCCCGGGCGATCCTCACCGCCGCCTCGAGCGCCGATGCGGGGGTGGGCTTCGCGTCCCTGAGCTTGTAGCTCGGGAAGAATGCGGAGAAGTGGAGAGGCACCTCCTTCCCCAGGTTCTTGATTACCCAGCCGACGAGCTCCCCTATGTCCTTCTCCGAGTCGTTGTACATCGGGATTATCAGGTTCGTCACCTCGATCCATATCCCCTGCCTCTTGTATTCCTTCAGCGACCCTAGCACGGGCTTTATTCCCTGCGGGGCCATGCTCACCTTCCTGTAGAAGCTGTCGTTCCCCTTTATGTCGACGTTCACCGCGTCCAGGTATTTCGCCATCTTCCCGACCGCCTCCGGAGAGGTGTACCCGTTGGTGACCCAGACGTTGTACATCCCGTTCTTCTTTGCCAGCTTCATGATTTCGAGTGCGTACTCGAAGAATATGGTGGGCTCCGTGTAAGTGTAGGCGAAGCCTGGGGACCCGTAATCCTTTGCCAGGCGTATGTAGTTCTCCGGGGGGACCTCTTCCCCTGTAATCTCCCCGAACTCCCTGGATATCTGCCAGTTCTGGCAGTGCCTGCAGGCGAGGTTGCACCCGACCGTGGAGATGGATACGCACTGCGTTCCCGGGGCGAAATGGAACAGGGGCTTCTTCTCTATCGGGTCGACCGCCACGGAACAGGGCCTCATGTAGTTGAGGGAGTAGAGCTTCCCCTTCTCGTTCTTCCTGACCATGCAGAAGCCCCTTTCCCCGTCCCCTATCACGCATTTCCGGGGGCAGAGCAGGCACCTGACCTTCTTGTCTTTCAGCTTCTGATAGAAATCCGCTTCCTTCATGTTTAAGAAATGGAAAACTGCTTAAAAAGTCAATTTATCCCGCTTCCCTTTCAGTGATCAAGGATTTTTATAGCAATGGCTGAAAAAAATGATAAAATAAAATAAAAAGATAGCTTCGGCTGAAACCGATAATCAATAGCTTAAAGAAAGCGATCAATTACGATTAAAACCTTCTCTTTGGTCTGTGCTTCTGGAAGCAGTCCCTGCAGTATACAGGTCGTCCTTCCTGAGGCTCAAATGGAACCTGGGTATCCTTTCCGCAGTCGGAACACTTGACCGTGTGAAGAACCCGTCCGAGCCTGTCTCTTTTCTCTTCTCCTTCAGTCTCTTCCTGTCCTTCGTTTTCCATTTGATCTTCTTCTGTCATATCAACTCACTCCTATATTAACGTTTTGAATCTTTTTGTTGTCTAAAATTAGTATTCGCTACTTATAAAGGTTGATGGTGCTGAAAAAGCCTCAGGAATGACAGTAAACTCAGTCAAAGAGCCTTGGTAGGTTTTCTGGATAATTATTGTGATTGATGGTCTATATTCGGAAATAGTTTTCAAGAAGAGACGTATAGGTATTTTCACCCATATCTCTATTGCCCATTTGGGTTGCCAATCCGGACAGACCGGTGGATACGTCTTCAATTTCCTTTCTAATTGGAACATTATCGTCTGTAAAGGGAAGAATCTCTCTGTATTCTTCTAATGAAACATACAAAGGTCTTAATTTTTGCATTACCGGATCTTGTTCAAATTCGGGCATTGACGGGTAATCCGTAAAATTGGTGACTGGCCAGATTGCCTCCTTTTTATGAAATCCGAAATACCAATTCTTTTGTAAAATTCTCAATTCGGTATCAGATAAGGAATTCATTATAGCGAGTCTTTTTTGAATATTTTCTTTCAAATAGACATCCTTGTCAACACCATCGGGGACTGGTATCATAAATTCAGATAATTGAAAAAGATTTATATATAAATCATGTCCCAATGCACTGACCTTTAACTAAGTTCCCAAGCCTCAGGAGGGATTTGAACCCCCGACCTATCGCTCTCTCAATTGGATCTTTGGGATCCAAACCCTTTGTGATAAGCGTTGCGTCCGCAAAGGGCTTGTACGAGGCGATCGCTCTACCGGCTGAGCTACTGAGGCATTTTTCTTTATCTTATTAATAAAAACATATTGCTTTAATATATTTATTCCAATGGGGCCATGGTGTAGCTAAGCTTCTTTCAGGAAGAAGCTTAAGCAAGAAGGAGCTGCGCTTGCTCGCATACGCTCCGCCGCTTGCTTCCAAATGAAAGAAACCCTGCAATGGTCTAGCATCGGAGCTTTGGGTCATTCCCTCCTCAGGGAGGGTCTGCAGAAAAGCTTCAGACCTGGGTTCAAAGGACAGACAGCATATGTAATTGCTGTTCGCTTCCGAATGGAAGCTTTCCGTCTGTGATTCCCGGTGGCCCCACTTTTCTTTCTTCTGACATTCAGAATTAAAGATACATATCAAGAATTTCGGGAAATTCAATATGACCAGTCTTTAAGACCTCGATCCACCCTTCCGGGTCGAATTTGCAAATAAAATAACCCATGGAATTTTCCTTCAGATCGATTTTTTCGAGTCCGAAATTCTGTCGCTGGACCCTTTCCACGAACTCGTTCCAGGGGATCTCCCTCCCCTTCCTTTCGACGATCCCCTTTTTCAGGTCCAGCCTTTGTCTCTGTCCGGCATGGCTAATGAAGGTGATCTCGTCATCGTGGATGAAAGAGAGGCCGGAATATCCCAGGTGGAGGCAGTTGTGCTTTCCCTGGGTTTCTTTCTCTTTGAACGTTACGAGATTGCTGTCGAAAAACATCCTATCATAGGTACCGAACATCCTTTCTTTAATTTCTCTAAAGATAAATGGTGATTTTTTGTCTTCGTTTAAGTACCTATCGAAGAGGCAGGAACCGGACATCAGGTAAAC
>CAZEXF010000047.1:0-8388 GCA_964516855.1 uncultured archaeon
TCGAGAACTTCTCTACCGGCTTCTTCTTCTTTTTCTCCTCCTGCTTGTACCTGTCGAAATCATAATTCCCGAGAACGACCCCCTCCGTTATGGCGGCGGAGCACTCCCTGTATCCGTACTTTCCGACCCTCTTGAAGAGCACGTCGAAACCCCTCAGCCTGAACTTCTTCACCCCTGAAAGCGAAAGGGAGGATGCCTTCCTCAGGGTCTCGAGGTCCGCCTCCTTCTGCTTTCCCAGCCCGACCAGCATTATCCTTTTGATTTTTCCCTCGTCCCGGACGATTCCCGTGCTTCCCTCCTCCCCGGTAAAATCCTCCGGCTTGATCAGCTCCCTCACCTTTTTCGGTGCCCTCATCCGGTTCTGCCTGATCTTGCTGACCTCTTCCTCCGTATAGAACATGACGAGAAGATTGCTCGATATCTTCCCGAATTCCTCTTTGACGACAGAAACATCCATAAAGATCACCCTTAACCCTAATAATATTACTATGAGTAAAGGATTAATATTATTTCAGTCGGAAATCAAAATTCCCTGTTACATTAAATAGGTCTATCCAATACACTAAACATCTGTTCATGTTCCTTTTCGATTTTTTTCTTGGTTTCCTCGTTTTTTATTATTTTCTTCCAAAGGGTAGTTCCAAAGTAGTGATGAGTTCCCTTTGCCATGTCGACAATCCCATCGATTGCAGTAAGTGAAAGTGCGGGCACTCCTAATGCCAATGTCCCTAAAGAAGCTCCGGCGACAATCTTATATTCGTTCGGTATATAATCAGCAAGCATGAACTCAGCCAATGCAGAATAATCGAATTCTATGAGTCTATGCAAGCATCCATAACCAAAAAAAGAACTTGCAGCGGTCTCAATCAATCCGCCTATTCTTCCCGCTGTTTTTATTTTCATAATATTATAAATAGGAGATAAATTTTTATTTTTTATAATTCATTATAGACCCTTTTCATGAGCAATGCGTCCTTCTCTATGTTCGGGCTTTCCGAGATCACCACTCCCCTGGCTTCGAACTCCTTCCAGGCCTTAAGGAGTTCCTTCCAGTTGAACCCGGATTCCTCCAGGACCAGGTGGTTCCTCTCGCCCTTCGGGCCGTACCTGATTCCTGACATGTGGATGTGCATGTTTTTTATCGCCTCTTTCCCCAGTCCCCTTTCGATTTTTTCCAGCACCTCGCGGAACCTTTCGTATGTATTGATCTTCCCTGTGCTCCTCGCGAAAAGGTGGGCGAAATCGATGCATGGAAGGACCCCTTCGATTTCCTGACTTAGCCTGATCAGCTCTTCCAGGGATCCGAACTGGGAAGGCTTCCCGGTAAGCTCCGGCCTGATCAGGATTCTGTTTTTCTCGTCCCGGAGGTTGTTCACGATCCTTTCGATCTCCCCTTTAATGTTCTGATAGACTTTCTCGGGATCCATCTTCATGTAGAACCCCGCGTGGAAGGTGACGGCCCCCGCCCCGCACATGTCAGCTATCCTTGCCGACTCCAGGATCCGTCCGGAACTCTCCCCGATCTTCCTCTTTTCCAAGGAATTCAGGTTCACGTAATAGGGCGCGTGGCATGTCAGTATCACGTTTTCCTTTTTCGCGATTTTTTCCACCTCTCTTGCCGTGCCTTCGTTGAGATTCACCGACCTGACGAACTCCAGCTCCATGCAGTCCAGCCCGAGCTTACGTACGTACCTGACTCCGTCCGCCGTCTTCCCTCCCGCGGACGAGCAGGCGATGGGGATCCCCGCGGTGCCGAACAGAAGTCGTTTCATTCCGAATCCTCTTTCTTCTTGAAAAACAGCCAGTTCTTCCTGTCCCCGCCGAATCTGGCCCTGATCAGGACGAACTCCCCTTTAAGTTTTTTCCCGTTAATCCTGATTATCAGCTTGTCTTCCTTCCTGTCGATCAGCTCGAACGTCCCGGAATCCCAGATCTTCACTTTCCCGGCGCCGTATTCCCCCTCGGGAATCGTCCCCTCGAACCCCGCGTAATCAACAGGATGGTCCTCCGTCTCCACGGCCAGCCTCTTGGTTTTCGGATCCTTCGGGGGTTCCTTCGGGATGGCCCATGACCTGAGGACGCCGTCCATCTCCAGCCGGAGGTCGTAATGGAGATTTCGGGCATGATGCTCTTGGATAACGTATGTGTTTCCATCATTACTCTTTTTCATTTTTCCTTCCGGCTCCTTCGTCTTCAATAAGTCCCTCTTCTTGTTGTACTCTTCCAGGGGCATGTTTAAGATTTGGAAAGGGGGGTTAAAAAATATCCGGGATTGGCCCTTACTTCTTCCACTTCTTCCCGAACTTCCCGACATAGATGCCGACGATCCACACTGAAATGAGTGCTATGATGAAGAAAATGGCGCCGTAACCTGAAAATTCAGGGACAGCCGATCCGAAGAAGAGCACAAGGATGACCGAAATGAGCAGAAGAAGGATCATGTAGCTGAGGTCCTTCTGGACCGTGTACTGGTCGTGTATCTTGTGCATATTGATAATTGACAGAGGCAATAATATATTTTAGATAATCAGGGAAGCTCTATAACCGATCTTGTCCACATTTTCTTTATTTTCCCGGATTGCTTGAAGTCGCTTTCATCAGAGTTTTTCACGATGTCCCGGGCCTTGTCATTCAGGATGTCGTTCCATTCATCCTGGAAATCCATCATATACAGCTGGCTTACGAAATCTGCAAGATTTTCCAGACCGATCAGCCTTGGGTTCGGGATCGTGACCACAGTCCTGCTCGGCCTCCCGCTACCGTTGAAATCCCAGTACCCGTTGGGTTTCTTCATTGACCCAACCTTGTTTTCGAACTGTGCCGGGCTTTCCATGGGCTCTGGAAGGATTTTCTGTTCATACTCAAGAGATATCCGGAAATTTCCACTCCTGTCGAAATCGATGAAAGGGATCATCTCCATCTCCACGACTGCCATGGTGTCCAGCCCGTTCGAGATCACCGAAATGGCTTCGGGTGTGGTGCACAGAGCCTCCCTTTCAACATTCCTGTTGACGTATTCAAGTGTTGCCCCGTTCATCCATTCGTATCTTTCTCCTGTCAGCAGTGCGTATATTCTCATCCAGTCAGAGAGTATGTGATCGTCATCCAGTTTGTTTTCTAAGGCATCGTAGAGGCTGAAAAATGAGGCCTTTCCGGAGGCCACCTTCCTGATCACGCTCGTAAGAAATGGATCGTTCTTGAGTATCATTTCCCCGTAAGATTCCAGGGACTCCACGCATTTCATGTAATCCCCTTTAGCTAGGGATTCATCGGCAATCCGGCTGATTTTTCTCATCCTGCCTGAATCTTTTCCGTATTTTGAGGAATCCATAAAAAAAGGGTGAATTCAAATCTTTTATTCTTTATTGATGCCTGATCACTCCACCCCTATCCTGGGACATACCTTCCGAAGCACGCATTCGTCACACTTCGGTTTCCTGGATGCGCATACCTTCCGGCCGTGCATGATCAGGATGTAGTTTATCTTGTACCAGTGCTTCCTGGGGATCAGTTCCATCAGGTCCCGCTCGATCTTATTGGGGTCTTTGTTCCTGGAGAAACCGATTCTCTGGGAAAGACGGCCGACGTGCGTGTCCACCGCGATCCCCTCGACCTTCCCGAATCCGTGGGCAAGGACTATGTTGGCCGTCTTCCTGGCCACGCCCGGCAGGCGGAGGAGGCCGTCCATGTTGTCCGGGACCTTCCCGTTGAAGTCGCGGGCGATCATCCTCGCGGCGTTTATGATGTTCTTCGCCTTGTTACGGTAGAAGCCGGTCGAGCGGATATCCTTCTCGAATTCTTTCGTATTTGCCTCGGCGTAATCCCTGACCTTCCTGTATTTCCTGAACAGCCCCTTCGTGACCATGTTCACCCTGGCGTCCGTGCACTGGGCGGAAAGTATCGTGGACACGAGGATTTCGAGCGGGTTCTTGAAATCGAGGGCGATTCTTGGACGGGGATATTCCCTTTCCAGGATTTTTATAATCTTGAGGACCCTTTCCCTTTTCATAGTCCTATCCTTCTCTTGATCCCCTTCATCTTGAACCTGGCGTACATCTTGGCGAGCTTCGCGTAATTCTTCCCGTGCGCCAGGCCGACGAGGTCCTCCCCCGAGAGCACCTCCCCGAGGTCGTTCAGCTGGTCGTCGCTCATCTTCTCGAACATCTCCCTGACCTTCTCGACCTTCCGGAGCGATTCGCCCCTTTCCTTCCACCATCTCCTGTTGTATTCGTCCAGGTTCCGTGAGGAAACGTCATTCCCTTTGATCGCCCTGGCGATCACGTCACCGGCGATCCTCGCGGCCTTGATGGACTCGGCTATCCCTCCGCCGTGGATGGGGTTGACCTGGTTGACCGAATCACCGACTCCGAGGCATCCGTTGACGACCATGTTTTTCAGGAAGTTCCCGACGGGGATGCACCCCCCGTTCACCTCGAGTATGTTCCCCTTCCTTACGGCGGGGTTCTTGCTGATCCACTCGTCCAGGTATTTCTTCGCGGTCATCTCCCCTCCGAGGTTACCGGCGATCCCTATCCCCACGTTCGCGACGTCCTTCCCTTTGGGGAATATCCACACGTACCCCCTCGGGGCGATCCTGTTGCCGAAGTAAAGAATGATCATGTCCGGCTCCTCCAGGTCGAGCCCGGCCATCTCGTACTGGAAGCCGGAGTCGACGAACATCGGGTTCTTTCCGCCCTTTATCCCGGCCTTCCTGGCGATGAGCGACTCGACCCCGTCGGCGGCCACGACCATTTTCGACCGTATCTCCGTCTCCTGGCCTATCACGTTCGCTTTCACTCCTTTCAGGAAGCCGTCCTCGATTATGACGTCTGTCACGTTGCTCTTCGGGACTGTCATGGCCCCGGCCCTCCCGGCCTCCGCGGCGAGCCACTTGTCGAACATCTTCCTTTCCAGGACGTATCCTTTGGTCCCCATGAAGGAAATGGGTATCCTACTCCCGTTGGGGGCGTACGCCACCGCCCCCTTCACCTTCCGGGCGATCACGTTGGATGGAAGGTCCAGCTTCAGGGTCCTGACGGAATTGTCGGAGAGCCCCTCCCCGCAGTGGACCGGTGTCCCTATCTCCAGGTTCCTGTCCAGGGCGAGCGTCTTCAGGCCGCGCTCCGCGCAGTACCTGGCGGTGCTGGACCCGGCCGGCCCGCAGCCGACCACGATCACGTCGTATTCCCTGTCGATCATTCCTTCTCCTCCTTCACGATCCTGAGGGCGCCCACGGGACAAAAACGAAGGCAAGTCCCGCAGGACGTGCACTTCTCCGGATCGCACTCGGGATACCTCTTGCTCTCCTTTAAGGCCATGACCGGGCACACGCTTATGCACCCGAAGCACGAGATGCACTTGTCCTTGTCGACCCTGACAGCCATAACACCACTCAAATAACCTGAATTGATATTATTTCATAATAATCAATTATATTTAAAATGAACGGTGCGCACATGAACGAAAGGGATGTCATAAAAAAATTGAAGGGGCTTGCCAACCCCAGGAACGTGGAGGGGATGGCAAGGTTCGGGATCAATCCCCGCAATACGCTGGGAGTCTCCCTCCCGGACATAAGGAAGATGGCGAAGGAGATCGGAAGGGACCAGTCCCTTTCCCTGAAATTATGGGAATCCGGGATACACGAGGCAAGGCTGCTGGCCTCCATAATAGGCGATCCGGAAAGGGTCACGGAAAAACAGATGGAGAGATGGACGAAGGACTTCGACTCCTGGGACATCGTGGACATCTGCTCCGGCCTTTTCGAAAGGACCCGATTCTGCGAGAAGAAGATCACTCAATGGACGAAAAGGGAAGAGGAGTTCGTCAAGAGGATGGGCTTCGTCCTAATGTGCTCGAAGGCCGTGCACGACAAAGAGGCGAAGGATTCGGAGTTCGAAAGATACTTCCCGATCATAAAGAGGGAGGCGGGGGACGGGAGGAACTTCGTGAAGAAGGCTGTGAACTGGGCCCTCAGGCAGATAGGGAAGAGGAACCTGAATCTCAACAGGAAAGCGATCAGGGTGGCGAAGGAAATCAGGAAGATCGATTCGAAACCTGCCAGGTGGATCGCTTCAGATGCGCTGAGGGAACTGGAAGGTGAGGCTGTGAAAAGGAGACTGAAGAAATGATCATCCGAGATGCTTCTTGATGTAGTATTCTATAAGCTCCCTGACCTTCGGAATCACGTCCTTGTTTTCGACCCCTACCTTCGTCCTCTGCTGGACCTCCTCCAGGGTCCTCGCTCCCTCGAGGACGGCGTGCTCTATGTCCTCGTCCGTGACGTTCACCTCGGGATCGACCATCTTTCCTTCCGCATGGAGTATGCGCTTTGTCTGCCTGGTTTTCTTGAAGTAATCGTTTATCGCCTCCCTCAGGGCCTTGTCCCCCAGGACCGAGCAGTGTATCTTCCTGGCGGGGAGGCCTCCAAGCCGCTTGATTATGTCCCCTGGTTTCAGCTTGAGGGCGTCATCTATCTTCATTCCCCCGTTCTCGGTCACCATCACGGAGAGCATGGAGGTGGAGGCGATCGCTGAACCGCATCCATACGTACGCCATTTGCATTCCTTTATGCGGTCGGTTTCCGGGTCGACCTTTATCCAGATACGCATGACGTCACCACAGGCTGCGCTCCCCACAATCCCGACTCCATCAGCATTGAATTTTCTAATCTCATCTTCCGAGATCAGGATGTTCCTGGGATGGAAGAAGTGCTCCTTCACCTTGTCGGAATAGAACCAGTCCTTCTCTCCTGACTCAACGTCTCCTTTCCTTTCCATAATATCACTTTCTGAGCCTCTTTTCGTCGAACCTTACGGGCGAAAGCGCCCTCAGCCTTTTGACTATGTCCGGGAGGACCTTTAAAACGTAATCAATGTCCTTCGTTGTCGTTTTTCTCCCCAGGGAGAACCGGATGCTCCCGTGGGCCACCTCGTGGGGCTGCCCCAGGGCGAGTATCACATGGGAAGGGTCAAGGGATTCTGAGGAGCATGCGGAGCCTGTGGAAGCGTAGATCCCCTTCTTGTTCAGGTAGAGCAGGAGTGATTCGCCTTCCACGTCGAGGAAAGAAATGTTCGCGTTGTTCGGAAGCCTCGTCTTTGGATGGCCGTTCAGTATGGTTTTCGGGATGTTTTTCAGGATTCCGTTAATTAGTTTATCCCTTAATTTTTTCACCCTTTCAGATTCCTTTTCCCTCATTTTCTGGGCCAGTTCAAGGGCCTTCCCTATCCCCACGATCCCGGGGACGTTCTCCGTCCCGGAGCGGAGGCCGAACTCCTGGCCGCCCCCGTGAAGGGTCGGGTGTATCTTGATCCCGGAGCGGACGTAAAGTATCCCGGTTCCTTTCGGACCGTAGATCTTCGAGCCGTTCAGGGTCATCAGATCAACGTTCAGCTCTTTCGTGTCGAGGGATGCCCAGCAGCCTGCCTGGCAGCCGTCCGTGTGGAACGCGATTCCTTTCTTTTTAGCTATTTTTCCGATTTCCTCAATTGGTGAAATGGTTCCGATTTCGTTATTACAGTATATTATACTAATCAAAATTGTGTCCTTCGTGATTGCCTTCTCGACATCATTCGGGTCGACCATACCGTGTTTGTCCACGTCAAGATAGGTGACCTTGGCCCCCTCGTACTTCTCCAGGTATTCGCATGCGTAAAGGACGGCATGGTGCTCGACCCTGGTGGTTATGATGTGGTTGCCCTTCGAGCGGTTGGCCCGGTAGAACCCCTTTATGGCGAGGTTGATGCTCTCGGTTCCCGATCCGGTGAAGACGATCTCGTTCGGGTGGCAGTTCAGGATTCCCGCAAGGGTCTCCCTGGACTTCTCCATGGCCTTGTTGGCCTTCATGCCCATGTCGTGGAGGGACGAGGGGTTGCCGTATTCCTTCGAGAAGAAGGGCTGCATCTCCTCCATGACCTTCGGATCGACGTAAGTCGCGGCGGAATTGTCGAGGTATATTCCCATGATCAGCACCTGGTGATATAGTTATCAAATGGTTTGAATATATAAGAATTTTAACAGAGGGCAATCGGGTATGATCATTCGTACCTCAGCGCGTCCACCGGCCTCATCCTGGATGCCCTGTAGGCCGGAATGGCTCCGGCTATGATCCCTATCCCCACCGCTATGGCCATCCCGTACATGATGAGCTGGGGATACACGACCAGGACCCCGGACGAGGCCCCGGCCCTGCCGCCCATCACTGAAAGCGTTCCCCCGGTGAACACGGAAGCCGCTGTTCCGATCGTGACTCCTATAACGCCCCCGACCACGCCCACTAGGGCGGTATTGAGAAGGAATATCATCATGATGTCCCTGTTTTTCGCCCCTATCGCCTTCATTATCCCGATCTCCTTCGTATTCTCCATCACCGTGGTGAACATAGTTTTT
>CAZEXF010000048.1:0-8379 GCA_964516855.1 uncultured archaeon
CAGACGAGAAGAGACCCGGACAGGCAGACACGCTGGAAAGAGTCAAGCATCTTTACGCCATACAGAAGGGCAAAAAGCCCTGATCGTTGGGTAAATCTGGAACAAATAGGAACAGGGTGGAACACTATACCTTTAAAAAACCTAAAAATATAATCACTAACAGGTGACAAAACATTTAAATAATTTACTACCGAATAATTATAATCATTAAGTCAAAAAAACGTGAAATATATATAAAGCAAAAACTGTAATGATAAATAAATGATAAAAAGGAGATAAAAATGGTTGCAACCACAAAAACATTGGATGCGTTGAAGAGCATAGGATTGAACCTTTACGAAAGGAAGATATTCGTCGCATTGTTAGCTAGGGGTGTAGCTACAGCGGGTGAGCTTTCCCAGATCGCCAGCGTTCCGAGGTCAAGATCTTACGACATTCTGGAGAGCCTGGCGGAGAAGGGATTCGTAGTCGTGCAGCCTTCAAAGCCGATAAGGTACGTTGCACTGGCTCCGAAGGACGCTCTGGAAAGGACAAAGCAAAACCTGAGAAAGAGGCACGATGAAAGGATCGAAAGGATAGACTCTCTGAGGAATTCAAAGGTTGTCGAAGAGCTTGAGAGGATCTACAAAGAGGGAATGAACATGGTTCAGCCATTCGAAATGACCGGAACCCTGAAGGGAAGGCATTCGATCAACCAGCACCTGAACTCTGTATTCAGGAAGGCGACAAAGCAGATAAGAATCGTGACTACAGAGGACGGCCTGAACGAGTTGTATTCGAATCACTACAATGCCCTCAAGAAGCTGACGAAGAAGGGAGTGAAACTGAAGATCCTGGCCCCTGTCAGCGATACGGCACCTATCAAGGCCTTTTCAGAGATAGCCGACATCAGAAACATCAAGAAGCCTCTCAACAGGGTATTTACGGTGGATGACAAGCACATGATAATGTCGCTGACCGATGACAAGAAGGTGCACCATACCCAAGACGTGGCTTTCTGGGCACAGTCACAGCATGCAATCAAGAACATGATCGAACCGTTCTTTAACTATGCCTGGGGCAAATAGATGCGACAAAATACTGAATCCGGACCAGAGGTAAAAATATCTATCTCATTTCACCCTTCCTGAATTCCTTCTGTTTTCCCTTCCTGGTCGCCGAAGAGGACAGGAAGGTCCATTCCTCTTCCGGCGTCTCGAGAAGGTCCTTCAGAGGCTCGAATCTGTGGTCCATTACTATCTGGAGCTGGCGCTTTTCGTCGCCGGCCCTCATCTTGAGGCCATAGAATTCCATCGGAAGGTCGTCCCAGTGCATGTCCCTTTCCAGGAATTTCGCTATGAGCTTCAGGGCGTCCACCGCCTGCTTGAAGGGGTCTTCCCCCCCTCCCCTTTCGAAAATCAGTGAAACGTCGTGCTTCTCCTTGCCCATTCCGGTCTTCCTGCAGTAATACAGGCATTTGTAAAGCTTGACGTCACCCAGCTCTATGGGGTAATGGGAATGAAGGGGATTGGGGGAGTTGGAATGGCAAGATATGATGTATCTCCCGAAGTCCGGGCACATTTCGGTCACCTTTTTCATTTCCTCCACGGCATCCAGTCCCTGTGTCGCCATGTGCTCGAAATCCATGGTCATGAAAATGCGGTCTGTTTTAAGGGTCTTCCTGATGGTCTTGATCGCCGCATAAAGCTGCTTGGGATGGAAAAGGATATATAGGCCGGCATATTTCGGGTCCCTGGCATCCGGGATCTCGAAAGTGAGCTTCAGTTTCTTCGCGTTTTTGATCAGGTCAGGCTTTCCCTTCAGCTCCTTTTTGATCAGGTCCCCCTCCATCCATTTCAGTATGGCCGCTGTATGGCCTTCCATGAACTTCGCGCCCACGACGGCGTAATAGAATTCCTTGAAGACGCGGTCGTTCTCCCTCTCTGCGACATCCCATGCCTTGTCGAGCCATCTTTTATCGGAATAGTCTATTTTATACTTGCCTATGACCGTGTTCTTATATACATCGACCATCGCCTTCCAGATGGGGTCCCTGGTGTAGAAAAGGTAATGCGCCACTATCTTGTAGGCGTCCGAAAGCCTTCCGTACGTCCTCACGTTCCATTCCCTATATTCCTTTGTCTTCTTGACCATCTTATCCTTTATTATTTTTTCCATATATTCCCTGGCTTTCCGTGACTCCAAAACCCCGGTTTTCCTGATGGCTTCTCTAAGTTCTATTTCAGATTCTGAAAGTACCCGTTTTTCCATCTCTTTGTATTGTTCCTTCGATATGAGTCCCTTTTCAAGTCTTTTCCTCAAATCTTCGATTTTTTTTGCCTTTTTAATTTCAATTACCCTTTCAAGTCTTCCGGCTTCTGTTCTCATCTCAGAATGTGCCTGGTGCTGCGCTTCCATCGACTCCTCATTGGTGAGTATCTGGGCTGGATATCGCCCCTCTCCGAGCTTCCAGAGCTCCTGGATGAACCAGTCCCTCAGGTCATTGTTTTTATAGAGTATCTCGGAGATGAAGTTACCTTCGTGGTCGCACATTGTGATCTCCAGCTTCGTACCGACGTACGTGAGCATCTCTACCCAGAAATGCAGGCAGGAATGGAAAAGGGCGTATTCGCATCCCGAATTGATCGCGGAGCGGATGGATTTCTGCATGTGGTCATGCGCGTCTCTCCAGTCAGACCTCTCCGGAATCTCCAGGGGGACGGTCAGAGAGCCGTGCCACAGGAGATTTATGCCCTGTTTTTCGGCTATGTAACGGACCTCCTTACCTTCGGTGTAATCCACTTCGTGGGGAACGTCGCCCGATATCTCGATAACGCTCGCTCCCCTCGTGAGCCCGTAACCTATCTTTTTGACGGTGGTGGCGAGCTCTTCCGCCCTGGCTACGTAATAAAGACCGGTGGTGACCCCGACCCTGAGCTCGCTCATCAGGGACCGACCCCGCTTAGCCTGTAGCAGGTCTGCTTGATCAGATCCACCATCTCGGCGACCTGCGGTCCGAAATAGTCCCCGAAGGACTTCGAGATCCTCTCGAACACGGTGTGCTCGTAGGGCCCCGGCCTGAAGAAGTATTTTTTCAGGGGGGAAACCCGGGAAATGAAGGATCTGCCCGCCTTTGACGTCTTTTCTGAGAATTTGTGCAGGGATTCAAGTCTCAGGATGGCCTCGTCCTCTTTTTTCTCGAGATCCTTGAATTCCTTTTCAATGCCCTTCTGGATCATCTCTTCTATCTTCCTCGTCCCGATAAGCTGGTCCACCTCCCTGTCAAATGCGATCTTCTTGGCCTCTATTTCCAGAAGGAAGAGAAGCATCGCGTTCTGGGAAAGTAGCCACGGATGGAAATGGAAATACTGGTCCTCCACCACCATGGGTCCGGTCGAACCCTTCTTGTAATCGCAGTCGTAGTCGAGGTCGATGAATATGTAATACACGAACCTGGGATCCAGGAACCCTCCGGGATGGGTCGAAAGCAGCTCCTCCTTCTTCGTTGCGGTTATGTTCGGGTATGTCCATTCCTTTATCTTGTCTCTCACCAGGATGTGATAGGGATTGATCTTCTCCCCCCTTTCCTTCAACCTCTTGACCTCTTTTTCATTCTCGTATATGCCCACGTTGTACATCTCCTCTATGTTCTTCTTCTCCTTTTTCACCCAGTTGTCGTATATCTCGATTTCGTGCCCCTGTCCCTGGAGTATGATGGGCTTCCCCATCTCCTCCGGCCGGAAGGGCTTGATTATCCAGAGCTTTGCCTTGACCGAGCCTTCGGGCGTGTGCGCGAAGGTGAGGGGGTTGTCCATGGGGGCGGATGGCTGTATTTCCGTGACCTCCTTTATCATCCTGTGCCTTGAAACGTAAGGCTTCAGCCATTCCCTGTACGCATTGACTGACTTTTCCCTGGAATCCAGAAGGTTCTTTATCCTGGCGTACCTCGACTTGACGTCCGGGAAGAAGAGCCTTTTCCATTCCTTGTAAAGCCCGTTCTTGGTTTTCAGGACGACCGCCTCTGCCTTGGAGACCTTCAGTTCTTCCTTGATCTTGTCCACGTCATCCAGCTCCGTTGACATTCTTATGAAATCGGAGATGATGGTGGGCCACCTTTTCGCCATGGTGACCATCGAATAGCCCTCGCCCGTATAGGCATCGACCCTGTCGACGAAAAGCGCCCTCAGGATGTGCTCGTCCCTTTCCCCCTCCTTGAAGAAGTCCAGTATCTCCCTGTACTTCCTTTCATCGTGCTTGAGAAGCTCGTAGTCGGCCACTGCCTGAGCCGCGCTGGCGAGGCCGGATTTGATCTGTCCTTCCAGCCTTTCCTTCTGCGCCATGGCGGGGGCGAATGCCGGAGGCGCGGTGGGGGTCACCAGTATGTATTCGTCAACCTTGATCATGTTGAAATGCCACTTGGCGATCCTGTACGTGAACACGTTGTATATGATCTCCGCCTGCCCTTCCAGGGTGACCGGATTGAGGCTTGTCATCTGGTCCATCTGGGCGGGGCTGATGACCACCTCCCCCAGCATGGCGCTCTTTTCCTTGGCTTTACGCAAAAGCTTATCCGCATACAATTCCGTCATAAGATCATCTGCCGTTCTTTACTTAACTATACAATAAATTAGTTTGATTTAATTTAAAATTAAATTACAAGCAGATAAATGCCTATCACCAGGAACACCAGACCCATAAGTATTCCGGTTTTTGTGAATTCGGTCGGCTGGTGCTTCTGTATGCCCGGAAAAAAGATCACCAGGAACAATCCGAGCAGTAGAAGGACGACAGCTGCCAATTTAGTCGCAATCCAGAGTAAAACCATACTAATTTATAATTTAACCTGAAGTAAATATAAATAGTGATAATATGCCGGCCTTTGCCAGATCCAAGCTGATGCTCCAGGAAGACTGCTATCATGACAAGCCGGAGAGGCCCAGGATGAAATACGTCGGCCCGAACGCCATGCAGCTTTATTACAAGGCGTACGAGCTCCTCAAGACGATATTCAGGGTTTCGGATTCGGACATAGAGGAGGAGAGATACAACTGGGGAAAGGGGGAGAAAGAAAAGTTCAAGGTCCGGTGGTTCGTTCACAAGGACATGGACCCCTATACATATCTCTACATCAGGATAGACGTGTCAGGCTCAGGGGACGAGAAATCGGGAACCGGGGGTGTAAAGATGAAACCGGTCCTGAGGACGGAATACCCGCAGGATACTCTGTGGCAGCGATCGCTTTTCTACGAGATGCTGAGGATGTTCTGGCACAGGGCCTTTTACCATGAGAAGAGGGAAATGTACGCCGAGGAATGCAGGAACATGGTAATAACGTTCCAGAAGCAGCTGAATGAATTCTTCAAGCAGCTAAGGGAGTCGTGAACCTTATGGGCAAGGTTTCGATAGAAGACGACTGCTATGCGCCCAGAAGAACCAAGTGGGTGGAATATTCAGGTCCCGATCCATTTGCCATAATACGCGAGGGAAGGGACATCCTCAAGCCTGTGGTGGAGGTGGGGACGTCATCCACGGGAGAGCCGAGGTTCATGTGGGACTGGACCGGCGATCCTGTCCAATGCTATGTCCACTGGGTGGCGAAAAAGAGCTTCAGCGGATATACCACGTTCTATCTGAGCATCAGGATCGTGGGGTTCAAGTCGAAATCAAAGAACGAGGGGACCTTCCGGCTGGAGATAGAGCCCATCCTCAGGCACAAAATCGAGGGAAACAAGCTGACCATGTTCTTCTGGTGGATATACTGGTATCTCTTCTACCAGAAGGTTCGCCTTTCCATGCAGGTCAGGTGCAGGGAAAACGCGGAGAAATATCTCAACATGGTGAAGACGATGTACCATCTCGGGACATTTGATGAGGAACCCGCCATAGCGTGAAATGACATTCTGATTAAAACCCGGCAATTTTTTGAATCCATTGTTATGAGACATTCTTATCGCATGGGAACGAAATGAAAACAGAAGCAGTGGAAGAGTGAAAAATTGGAGATTTGAGCGGAAGAAGCGGTCACGACATGTAGTAATACTGTCCCCTGTCCTTCTGCTCCCCTTCCTTCTGGGAACCCGGCTTGTTCGCCCTTGCCCTGCCCGTCATGGGGTCCCTCCTGAAGGTCACCCCGAGGTTCCCGAGAAACACGTTCATCCCCTCCTTCAGGGATTTGGGGCCGCTGCAGAAACCCCTCTTTCCGGATTCACCCCCGAAGACTATCACCCTGTCAGCTATCGCATCGATCACCTGCAGGTCATGGTCTATCACAAAGGCGGGAACCTCCCGCTCCTCGACATGGGACCGTATGATCTTGCAAACGTTCAGCCTCTGCTCCACGTCAAGGAACGCGGAAGGCTCGTCCAGCAGAAGGATGTCATGCTCTTTACCGAGCGAGGAGACGATGAAGACCGCCTGGAGCTCCCCCCCGGAAAGGTTCCCCATCCCCCTTTCAAGGTTCTTGGTTATTCCGAGGTAATTCAGCATCTTCTTGAACTCGGTTTCGAACAGCCTCCTCCCGACTTCCCTGGAAAGGAAATCGCTCACGGTCATCCCCCTTTCTTCCTCCTTCAGGACGAGCCTCTGGTGCTTGTAGGAGACCTTCAGCCCTTCGATGGGGTCCCCCCTGTCCGGCCTGATCTCTCCCGCGAGCATCCTGATCATGGTGGTCTTGCCGATGCCGTTCGGCCCGAGCATCCCGATTATCTCCCCCTCCTTCAGCGTCCCCCTTTCCGTCTTAAGCGAGAACTCCCTGAATCTCTTCTCGAAAGCCGAATATCCGATGAAATCCCTTCCCTTTTCGGAGGACTTGGCAGTCCTGCTGAAGTGTATGGGCTTGTCCCTGAATCTCATGTTTTCTTCCTTTATGTAGCCTTCAAGGTACGTGTTTATGCCGGTCCTCACGCCATAAGGCTGGGACACGACCCCGAAAACGCCCGGACTTCCGTAGAGAATGTGCACGTGATCGCTCAGGTAGTCAAGAACTGCCAGGTCGTGCTCCACCACCATAACGTAAGCCCGGGAGGCGAGCTTTCTGATCTCCCTGGCCACCATCAGCCTCTGGCTCACGTCAAGATAGGATGAAGGCTCATCGAAAAAATAGAAACCCGGCTTCTTCATCATCGTTCCCGCGATCGCAAGAAGCTGAAGTTCGCCGCCTGAAAGGTTCAAAACCTCTTTTTCCATCATGGTCTCCATCCCGAGCCTCCCGACAACGGGTTCCATCCCACCTTCATGGTCATGCTTTTTCAGGATGTCAATGACCTTCCCTTTCCACATGTTAGGGATCAGGTCCACGTGCTGGGGCTTGTACCCGATAGATACCCCCCGGTCCCTCAGGGTCTCCAGATATGACTGCAGTTCGCTCCCCCTGAACCTCTCTATGACCATGTCCCAGGACACCTTGCTGCCGAACACCCCGAGGTTTGGGCGGAGGTTTCCGGAGAGTATGTTGAGGATCGTGGACTTCCCTATCCCGTTGGGCCCGATCAGCCCGACAACGAGTTCCCTCTTCGGTATGGGAAGACGGAAAAGGGAGAATTCGTTCTTTCCGTAACGGTGGACGGGACCCCCCTCAAGCCTTTCAGGCAGATTGACTACAGATATGGCCTTGAACCCCATCTTTTCGCACTTCTTCTGGCAAAGCATGCACCCTATGCAGAGCGACTCGTTGACCATGGGGTATACCCCTTCCTCCTCTATGGAAATGCACTCTTCCCCGCTCCTGTTTACCGGGCATGCTTTCATGCACTGGTATCCGCATTTCTTGTTTTTGCAAAGCTCCCTGTCGATAACCGCCAGCCTCTTTTCCCCCATAATCATCCACAATTCTTATTTGTCCGATATCATTGAAAAACATTACCAGATTTATAAGTAGGAATTACAATCTTTATCTATGAAGATGAACTGGTCAGATCCCCTGTCTAAGGGCATGAGATTCGGCCTCTATCCGAAGAGATGGCTTCAGTATTTCCTTGTCGACGTCCTCTTTTCCTCCATAATAATTTATTACGTTTACGTCAATCTTTCCGGTTTCATTTCGATTGCCTCGGGAATCGGGGAAAACCCGTACCTGATCGCCGGCATGCTCGGCTATATGGTAATCCCTTTCATCGTGTTCTTGGTATGGATGCTTGCCAGGTTATGGGTGGAGGCATCCATAATCCATCAGGCCTGGAAGGGCAGGACCCCTGTGTCTGGATCATTCAAAATAGCTATGAGGAAATACCCATCCGTCTTTGCCGCCCAGCTTGTAATCTCCGTCATCGTTCTCCTTGTTGCTCTCATACCTTTCATCGGATGGCTGCTAAGCTTTATTTTTGGGCTGATCTTCATGTTCTCCCTGATACATATAGTTGTCAGGAACACGGACTTTCAGGAGGGACTCAGGAAGTCCTATCT
>CAZEXF010000049.1:0-5113 GCA_964516855.1 uncultured archaeon
CAAGCACTACCAGGCGGCGCGGTACAAGGTGCTGAAAAAGAAGAAAACCGGTAATTCAAAAAAAGGTACAAAAAAGTCATCTTCAAGTGCCCCTGGTCCTACAGAGAGAATTCTTGCATTGAAAGGGGAAGAATTCTTCAAAGAACCAAAAACAATAATTGATATAAAAAACGTGTTAGAAGAAAGAGGTCATATATATCCACTTACAAGTCTTACGTATCCGTTATTGGCTTTTACTAGAAGAGGCGAACTTAGAAGAATGAAAAAGACTATTGGCAAAAAGAAAATTTGGGTATATGTCAATCCTTAATACTCATCGATGAGGGGAGCGCGCGCCATGGGGGAACTCCAGACTCCCCCATGCTCCCTTATAATACTATAATAGTTCTTATTTTCTATATTTATAAATTTCTTGGATTGTTATCCCCACAACCAACCAGATTTATCTAATATTTCAAACGAACCCCAGCGTCTCGGTTTCCCCAATCCCGGCAATAAAATCTTTATAAATACTACTTTTTAGTAATTAATATGGGTGTATTGTATCTAGTAGGTACTGACCATGATGATCTCAGAGGCCCCGAAAGATTAAAAAAAATTCTAAATTTTCTTAAACCTAAATATATCAGTATTGAGTTCGAGGAGAAAGAAGCTGAAAAAAGTATTGATTTTCATTTTTCAAAGATTCCCCAAATAATAGAAATTGCGAAAAAAGGTGGAGGATTAGAAAACGATTCTTGTTTAGAAAAAATTGAAAAATTCCTTTCACTAAGTGGGTATGAGATTTGGGTCCCCCATAATTATCAAAAGGAGAACCCGGAAACTGAACTGCTTTATTTTGACGATATGACACCGATGGAACGTTTTGAAGCATATGAAATTGAAAATGAAAATATATTCGATCTGGAAGGTAATTTGAACGAAGACTTAATTTTTCGATGGGCATTCACAGATTTAAATCATTTTCAGATACAAATAGACTCACGCTATAAAAACGTTAGTATGGGCGACATCGAGCTGCGTTTAGGAAAGAAATTCCCTAAGATATTTAACAGAGTTGTTGAAAGGGATAAAAAAATTGAAACTGGGCTGAGGGACAAGGCTCAAAACACTTCTGAAGACGGTGTGCACGTAGGAGGAGTCGGTCATATGTTCGCAGTTGACTATCACAATCTCTATGACAGGCTAAGGGATATATCCGTCCCTATCAGACTAATCGAGGCGGACAAACTGTAAAATCAAACGAACCCCAGCGTCCCGGTGATTATTCCCAGTTCGGGTCCCGATGTCCGGTCGCCGATCAGGAGGCCGTTGGAATTGACGATGATCCCTGACCTGATCCAGGGGTTGCCGAAATTCACTGATCCCACGTCCACGTTCACCTTTAGAACGGACTTCAGCGTCCCGATTTCGTCCTCTGTGGCCATCTTGTGGACGAGGCATCCTTTGTTATTGACGATTCCCAGGGAACCGACAAGGTCGTTCCCGGAGATCGTGCCCACCTCGGTCTTCACGCCGAGGAATTCCCCTATCTTTTCCCTGTTTTTCGAAAGTTCCTTCGAGATGATGCAGCCGTGGTCGTTCGCGAGTATCATGTTCCCCATGGCCGAGAACCTCGTGTTCAGGACAAGAACGTTAACGTGTTTTTTAAGCTCCTCTATCTCCTTTTTCTGAATTCCCTTGGAGACGATCACGCCGTTGGAGTTCCCGGCGGCGAATATCCCTATCAGGGGGGTTCCCATCATCCGCGTTTTTATCAGCGGGACCTTCAGCGTCTCCTCCATTGTTTTATGATAATCCTTTTTGAAATACCTGTCCGCAACGCAGAACCTGTCCGTGGCGAACGCGAACAGCCCTATGTTCGGGCTGTTGAAAAAATCGGTCTTTTGTATCCTCATTCTATCATTTCTTTTCCTCTTTCGAGGGTTTTTCTTCCTTTTTCTTGGTTTTTTCGGGTTCCTTTTTATCAGCCTTTTTTCCTTCCAATTTTTTCTCTTCCTCTTTTGGTTTCTCGGCGGGCTTCTCTTCCTTCTTTTTTGACTCTTCAGGGGGTTTCTCTTTTTTGACCCTTTCCGCTATCTCTTTCACCTTTTCCTCCGTCGTCTCTTCCTCCACCTTCTTCTTGATCGTTTCCTTCAGGTCCTTCTTGGTGACCGGGGCGGCGCCCTGCTGGCCTTTCTCCGCCAGGAGCCTTTCCTTGAGGCCGGCGATGCCCTTGGAGGGTTTCTTCTCCTCCTTCATGACCATGACCTCTCCGGGGAGCCTGACCGTCACTTCCTCCATGTCCCCTTTCACCTCGACGGTTATCTTTCCGGGAGGCTTCTTGAAGCCCCTCTTGAGAATCAGCTCGTTCACGCCCTTGGAAAGCTTGATGTCCTTAGATTTCGTGTGCTTGGTAACGAAATTCCTGACCGTCCTGACCGTCCTTTTCGACCTTTTTGGAAGGGGCGCCTTCAGCCATTCCTTCCTGAGGTTTATCGTATAGAGCCTTTCGATGCCCCCCTTCTTTTCGGTCTTCTCGGCCATTTTATATCACACCTGATCATTTGAAATGCAATCTTGGCGATCCTGCATCGCCTTTTTCGATCTCATACCTTAAGCTTCCCGCCCCTTCTCCAGCTGTGGGTGCGGACCCGGACCCTCCTGGTCCTTGCCCTCTTCAGGCTGAATTTCTTTATGTCGGCCCATCTGGGGGCTGACCTTTTCTTGCCCCTTGCCATGAGCCTTATCTTCTTCCCTGCAGTCTTGTTCCTCGACATCTCATTCCCTCTTGATCCTGAAATCCCTGTTTTCCGAGAGCAGCCGGAGTATCTCCTTCATCTGCTCGTCATTGATGCTGTCGTTCAGCTTTCCCGACTGGTATAACTGAAGGATGTAAAGCTCGGCCTGGGAGGCCGTCTCGGGATTCGCGATGCGGACCCTTCCCAGACGCTCGTAAGCCTCCTTTGTGAGCACCTTGCCCAGCAGCTGCTTCTTCATAATCTCGATCTGTTCCAGCTGCCTCATCCTCTGCAATTCGTCCATGTCCATGCGATCATCCCTTCAGAGACCCTGCATGACTCTTCAGGAATTCCTTGCCCTTCCGGGTGATCTTGCGGCCCTTTCCCTTCTCCGTCTTCAGCAGTTCCGCGCTTTCCAGCTGCTGCAGTATCTTGCGGATAACGGCGCCGGAGGAATTGTACTTGTGGGAGGGCTTGTGTCCCCTCCTTTTCCTCGAACCGTACGCCTTCCTGAGCTTCGAAACGCCTATCGGCTCCCCCAGGGATATCTTCCTCAGGACGGATGCCGACCTGAGATACCACCAGTTCTCCTGGACGGGGATCCTTTCCCTGTCCACCCCCGTCTTGACGTAACTCGCCCATTCCGGGGGCTTCATCTGGGGCACCTTCTCCAGCTCCTTCGAAACCTTCTCTATCAGTTTGTCCGCAGCAACTTCGTTTATGGCAGTCATACGTTCACCGCAATTCACTATTATGGGTTTTTACAATTTAAATACTTTTATTTATTAATCTTTAATAAAAGGCTTGTTTTCCCCTGGATAATTTACATGAGACTATGAGCAAAGACGAATGGAAAAGGGAAGCGAACGTGGTCGCCCAGAGATTTGACAAGAGCCAGCTGAAGGGCGTATTTTTCAAGCACGTAATGATCGGGGAAAGCGAGAAGGTCCTGGTGGAGAGGAATTACGAGCTTCACGAGGTCCTGGGGCCGGGAAGGAGCAAGATCACGGGTTTCACCGATTCCAGGTTCACCGACGCGATTTTCGTGGACGTTTCCGTGAGAAAGATCAATAACGAGATACACAGGATAAGTACGAGTGAGGCAAGGGAGCTTAACCTGGGCTTTGAGATCGAGTTCCGGGTGGGAGATTACGACGGTTTCTGCACTAACTGCGTCATGTCGAGGAGGACGGTCACGGATACCGACATCTGGGACATGTTCTACATGGACCTCATCTGGGGGGCCATACTCCCTAACGTGTCCCGGAAGACTCTGAAGGAGCTGAAGGAGGGGGAGGAGCTGAGGAAACATGCAGAAACCGAGATCGAAAGGGTGATGAAGAAGCTCATGGGAAAGCTGGGGCTCGAGCTGGTTTCGGTGAAGGTGAAATGGATCTTTCCCGAAAAGCTCCCGGAACCCCCTCCCGCCCGGGAAACCAAGGCTGAAGAAAGGGGACCCACCGTGAAAACAGGTACGGTGGAGGGGAAAGGCCCGGCGGACTTCACGGAGGAAAGCCGGGCTGAAGAAAGGGGAGTCCCTGAGAAAGCCGGGACGGAGGAGAATACCCCCGGGGAAAGGGCGGAAGTGAGGGAGGTCACAACAGAGGGACCGGAAAGGGTGGAGAGCGGTGAGGAAACCGCGGAAAGGCTGAAGAAGGAGCGCCTCGAAAAGGAAGTTAAGATGCAGCTGGAGAGGGAGCAGGAGGCCAAGGACATGGAGAGCGCCCTGCAGGCCATGAAGTTAAGGAAACTCAGGAAGGAACAGGAGGGGTCTCAGAAGGAGAAGCCTGAAAAATCGACTGAGGGGAATGGGCCCGGGGACCCCGGGCAGGAGATAGTGAAAAGGATCGGGGAGCTCAAGAGGGCCAAGGAGATAGCGGAAAAGAAGTACTACAAGAAGGAGCTTTCGGAGGGCGTGTTCAAGCGCCTCATGGAGAGCTACGAGAAGAGGATAATAGAGCTTCAGGGAAAACTGGAAGCATGAAGTGGGACGAAAATTGCTATTCGATTTCTGAAGGGCACGGAATCAGCTGCTCGCCTCCAGGGAGAGCGCTATGAAGGCTATCACGAACCCGAGCGCTATGGATATGACGAAGTTGATCGTTGACATCTCCGGGTTCAGGATGATCTCGGCCGCGTTGTAGATGATTATCGATATAGCCAGGCCGAACAGGGGAACGGAGGCTATCCTCGACCTTTCCCTGACCTTGAGCGAGATGTTGTTTCCCAGCCAGGCTATCGTCGCGGCTATCCAGAAGAAGTATATGGAGGCGGATACGAAGGAGGCGATCGTCTCGAAAAGCCCCAGGTTGACGAAATCGAGCACTACGTTGTAGCCCCTGTATATGGCGAGGGCCGTGATCGCGAAGGATACGATGTACACGAAAAAGGCA
>CAZEXF010000049.1:5123-8346 GCA_964516855.1 uncultured archaeon
TTCGTTTTGTGAAGGACGTCCTGAGCTCCTCGAAGGCCCCCATAACGTAATCCTCGAGCTTGAATCCCTTGATGAAGAGGTATGCACCGACCACTCCCACGATGAGCCTCCATCCTGCCGTGTCGAAGATCGCGTAAAGCAGGAGGGCTATCGCGGGAAGCCCGAATATCATCCTGGCGAACTTCGGATTCTCAACGGTCTCCTTGAGGAAGTCCTTTATCTTGTAATAGCCGGACTCCAGCTGCTCGGCCTGCCTCACCACTATCCTTTTCACGGAGAGGATGGGGATCCTGGACTGGAGTATGGGGATGACGTACTCGTCATCCTTCCCGTCCGTGACCAGAACGATGAAATCGCTCTTCCTCTTCCGCAGGACGGTGTCAAGCTGGTTCGTTATCTTCCTGTCCGCCTCTATCCCCCTGCCCCTGTGGCCGGTAAGGACGGCGACCTCGCAGTCATACTTTTCTTTGAGCTCCTCGAAAACCTTGACCGTGCCGAACATGGCGTTTGCATCGCTCTCCTCCGGGTCCTTGAGGCTGAGCTCCGTCGCCGTCCTGACAATGGTGTCCCTTCCGATGACCGGACCCTTTATTTCCAGTTTCTGGCCTATGTCATCGTCCCTGTCTACCGAAAGCACCAGTATCCTGTCCTTTTCCATAGAATCTCTACACCATTTATATTATATTTATATATATGTTAGATATTAAGGCGATTGACGTGAAAGCGGATGTTGCGATAATCGGCGGTACGGGAGTGTATTCGGAGGGGATGCTGGAAGATCCAGAAATGGTTTCGGAGGACACCCCCTTCGGCAAGCCCTCCAGCGGGATAATCACTGGGGATTTCAAGGGGGTAAAGGTCGCCTTCCTTTTCAGGCACGGCTCCCCGAAGCACGTGATTCCCCCTCACGGGATAAACTTCCGCGCGAATCTCTGGGCCCTGAAGGAGCTCGGGGTGAAAAGGATAATCGGGACGGCCGCCGTCGGCTCCCTGAGGGACGAGATGCATCCCGGGGACATAGTCATACCCGACCAGATAATAGACATGGGAAAGGAGGTCCTGACCTTTTACGACGGCCCCCAGGTGGTCCACGTCTCCTTCGCGGACCCCTTCTGCCCGGAGCTGAGGAAGATGCTCATCGAAACGGTGAAAGGGCTGGGGATGAAATGCCACGGCAGGGGGACCTATCTCAGGGTCGAGGGCCCGAGGTTCTCCACCAGGGCGGAATCGAGGATGTTCAGGCAGTTCGCGGACGTGATAGGTATGACATGCATCCCGGAAGCCGTGCTGGCAAGGGAACTGGGCATCTGCTACTCCTGCATCGCGATGATCACGGATTACGACGTGTACAGGGAGAAACCTGTGGAGGCGGGGAACGTCCTGAAGACGGTGAAGGAGAACGCCGAAAAGACCGAGAGGATCATCCGGGAGGTCCTGGCGAAAATGCCGGAGAAACGGGGGTGCGAGTGCGGTGAAGCCCCCGAAAAGGGGAAATTCTAGCCCCTTTCCGGGAATTTGAGCCTTTATATAATATATTTATAAACCTAACAGCATAATTTAGACAATATTGGCGAGAACATGAAGATAAGGCACAAGAACCCCGTTTACAGGGAGATAATAGGGAAGCTGGAAGAAAAGGGCAGGGAGGAGAAGAAGCCCATCTTCACGGCCCTCGCGAAGGAGCTGAACAGGCCCAGGAGGAAGAGGTTCGAGGTGAACCTGGGAAGGATCAACAGGTACGCGAATGAGAACGACCACATAATCGTCCCGGGAACGGTCCTGGGCGAAGGCGCAATTGAAAAGGCGGTAAACGTCGCCGCCCTGAGGTTTTCGGCAAGTGCCAGGGAGGCGATCGAGGGGAAGGGCGGCAAGTGCCTCACCTTCGAGGACCTGCTTCAGCACGGAATGAGGGGAAAGATAAGGATAATGGGATAGCATGACCGGAAAGGGCAAAAAACCGGAAGGGAAGACTGCAAAGAAAGCCCCTGAAAAGAAGGAGAAACCGGAAGGGAAGAAGGAAGTCAGAAAAAAGTCCGGCGAGACCGTCATCAACGCCGAGAACTGCATAGCCGGGAGGGTGGCCTCCAGCGTGGCCAAGAGGCTGATGAAGGGAGAGACCATCCATGTGGTCAACGCCGAAAAGGCAGTCATCTCCGGAAGACCGAAGGCGTCCTTCGCCTTTTTCGAGGAAAAGGTGAAGAGAGGCGACCCGTATCACGGCCCTTTCTACCCGAGAAGGCCCGAGATGATGCTCAAGAGGATGATCAGGGGCATGGTTCCCAGGAAAAAGGCCAAGGGAAGGGATGCCCTGAGCCGCCTCAAGGTTTATATTTCAGTCCCCGCACAATTCAAGGACAGGGAGATGGAAGTCCTTGAAAAGACCGTAAACAGGCTCGATCACAAGTTCACCACCCTCAGGATGGTGTCAAAGAAACTCGGGGCTACCGGATAGGTGAAAAGATGGCAGAAAACAAAAAATCAGTGAAGGAAGAGGCCTCAAATAAGCAGGGGAATCCTTTGGAGAAGAAGGAAGCCCAGAAGAAGATGAAACCCCGGGAGGAGGGAAAGCCCGATTCCCGCAGGAAGATCAGGAACATATACACGACCGGGAAAAGGAAGAGGTCGGTGGCCAGGGTTACCGTCAGGCCAGGAAAGGGCGTGGTGAAGGTCAATTCAAGGGTCGTCGATAACGAGAAGAACGATGTTTACAGGCTCCGCATCCAGGAGCCCCTGCTGGTTTCAGGGGCCGACTGGAGGAAATACGATTTCGATGTCAAGGTCAGAGGAGGGGGGATAATGGGCCAGGCGGACGCCGTGAGGCAGGCGATAGCCAGGGGACTGGTCGAGATATTCGGGCCTTCCGTCAGGCAGCGCCTGATGGAATATGACAGGAACATACTGGTATATGACCCGAGGCAGACGGAGCCCCACAAGCCCCCCAGGTCCTCCCAGGGGCCGAGAAGGTACAAGCAGAGGTCAAAGAGGTAGAGTATGGAGTACGCAAGAGTCAAGCTGGCGGGAAGGGACATAAAGGAGCTCGAGGATATATGCAATCATATCAAGGAGATCGCCAACAGGTACGGGGTCTCTTTCAGGGGTCCGATACCCCTTCCCACGAAAAGGCTCAGGATCACCCCCAAGAAGACCCCCTGCGGCGACGGGACGGGTCACGGGAACGCTACCTATGACCGCTGGGAGATGAGGATCCACAAGAGGATCATAG
>CAZEXF010000050.1:0-8038 GCA_964516855.1 uncultured archaeon
ATTAATTTCATCGGTGCAGAATTCATGCTCAACCAAATCTGTATTTTTTAGATATTTCTTCATTGATCCTTCCAGATATCTAATTCTGACATCATAGCCATTCTTGCCTCTATCCTCAACCTCAACTGCGTATTTGAATTTGCCTGCCATCGGAACACCTCACATGTATCTCCTTTCCCAGGCGTATTCTTCATCCGGAGTTTCCGGGGTCTTCTCCGCGTGATGGAGATGAAGGTGACCGTAATGTATCAGCAGAACGGCCGCGACCACGATGATCACGGCGATGCCGAAGAACAGTGCTGCGGTGGCCGTCCCTGTGAACATTCCCGTCATCGATCCGCCGCCTGTCCCGAAAGACTCACCCTCGGGAACGACGTAGAGGCTGAGCCTCTTGGAGTATTCGAATCCCGGGGCAGAGACCGTGACTTCCATCGAATAGGTCCCGAGCTCCTCGGGGTTGACGTAAACGTACACCAGCTTCCTTCCCTCGACCGTCGAGTTGGAGGGGTAGTTAAGCCACATCCGGGGAACCCCTTCCACTGAGATGTCGAAGGTCCTCTCTTCAGGCGAATTGATCACTATGGGGAAGGATTTCCCCGTCATGTAGGGAATGTCAATGAAGGTGTGCAGGACCTTCGCATAGATGTTCTCCGTGTCGACCGGGGGCAGGGGCTCCGGACCGTCGTACGAATACACCTTTATGTCCCTGTACTCGTTCACAGTCTTCCCGCAGTCCAGGGAGGCCTCGATGCGGACTGTATGATCCCCTACCGGGAGCGGGAATTCTATCATCCTTTTTACGCTGGCTCCCGGAGCGATGCTCGTCACCACGACCCTCTTCTCGAAAGAGCCGTCTGAATAAACGTTAAGTTCTAACCTGCTGGACACCCTTCCGGTGTTCTTTATCCTGACTTCCACCCAGGCGTCCGTGCCTTCCCTCACCTGCGAGGGGCTCCTTATCTCTATCACGTCCAGGTCGCAGTAACTCGGCGGAGAGTATCCGCCGATGATGACGCTTTCCTGGGCAGTGTCGTAATTGCCGTCGGCATCCCATACCTTCACGTAACACCTGACGTTGTCCCCGTCCGAGGTGTATCCCGAAGGCAGGTCGTACGATTCGTGACTCGAATACCCGTATATGTACTTGGTCGTTGATTTCTTCATGATGCTGTTGACGTACCACTTGAACTCGACCCTGTCGAGCTCCCCGTACTGGTCGTAAAGGTCGACCTCGCATTCCAGGTTGTCCCAGGTCTTCGGGCTGGAGGGGTTGATCCTTATCGAGTTGATCATGTTCTCCCCGTCATAATAATAATCTCCCACGTAGACGGCAACGCTCGGGCTCCAGTCGCTCTCATAGCCCTCGTTGTCCCTGACCTTCAGCCTTGCATGGTAGACGCCGTCACTGGTATAAGAATGATACGCTTCCGAATCGCTCATCCAGGAAGTCTCCCTTCCGTCCCCGTAATCGAACTTGTACTGCCTTACGTACCCGTCGGGATCGTACGAGTCGTCCCCGTAGAAGTATACGTACTGGTACTCGTCAACATAATTATTGTCCACCCTCAGCCTTGCGACCGGAAGGTACCCGTCCCCTCCCGTCCCTATGTATGTGATGTCGGACCATCCCGTGTCGCTCAGCATGGTGGTGTCATAGACCGTGCACTTGCATTCCACCTCGTCCCCGTGGTAGGTGTACCCGGAATTGAGGACGTCGGTCTCCTGGTCGTATCCCCCGTTCAGGTCCTTTGTGGTAGTCCTGACCTTCAGGCCGTCTATGTACCATTCGAAAACGACATAATCAAGATTATCATCCATGTCGCTTCCTGAGAAGCTGCATGTCAAATCTTGTTGGGTGTTGGGGTGTCTTGGGGTGATCTCCACGTCTACAGAAATAGGTGGAGCATAAGTCCCGTACGAGGAAACCGTAACGTAATCCGAATCCTCGTCGTGGTTGCCGGCGGAATCCCAGACCTTCACTGCGCACTGGACCACGTCCCCCTGGTTCGTTTCCAGGGAAGGCAGAGTGGACTGGGCGCTGTCCTGGTTCCCGCCGATGGCGTATTCAGGAGATGTCTTCCTGAGAGCGCCGTTGACGTACCAGTAAAACACCGCCTTGGAGAGGTCCCCGTCGGAATCCGAGAACCACGCGGTGCAAACAAGATTATCCCCGCTTTTCGGGCTGGAAGGGCTGATCGAAACCGAGGTCACGTGGGGCAGGTCGTCTCCCGGCCCCTGGCCTATCGTGACGCTCGCGCTGTCCGTATCCGTCATGGAGCTCTTGTCCCTCACCGTGACCTCGCACCTGACAAGATCGCCGGTGTTCCTCGGCGTGATCATGTCCGTGTCCGTCCATGACCCGGTCGCGCCGGTGACGTATTTGGTGGTCGTCCTTACCGAGACGCCGTTCACGTACCACTTGAACCTGACGTAATCGAGATCACTATCCGGGTCGCTGACTATGGCGGTGCAGGCCAGGTCGTCAGAAGACGATGGATTGGAAGGCAGTATGTTCACCGCGTCCACGGAAGGCATGCTGCCGGGACCCTCACTTACGCTGAAAGATACGGGTCCGCTGGCGGTTCCCCCGTTAGAATTGACGGTGACGAAAGCCAGCTTGCTTCCGCTCTGGCCCGTGGTGTCGACCATGACGTTCACCTGGGTCGATATGCCCGCTGCGTTTGATCCTGCTGACGGTGAGATGGTTATCCAGGAGGGAAGCGTCGAGGTGGAAATGGTCCAGTCAAGGGAACCGCTTCCGGTGTTCGTAATGGTGAATGTCCAGTACTTCACGGAACCTTCCGAAACCATCCCGAAATCATGGCCTATGGTGGTGGCATCGAGGACCGGACTGTCCTCTTCCTGTTCGCCGACAAACAATGACATCTTCCCTGAATAGACCTCGGTCGGCTCGTCCATGTTCTTCACATATACCCATCCCTCGTTCAGTCCGGATGAAAGCCCCGAAGTGGAGGGTATGGTCACGGTGACCTTTCCCGTCTGGGTGTTGCTCTCGACGTTCAGCCATGACCTGTCCGAATAGGCTATCCAGCTGATTGAGCCTTCCCCGGAGTTCCAGACGTCGAAGCTGTACGAGGAGGTCACGGGATCTCCCTTCACGACCGTCCCGAAATTGTAATTCCCCAGGTTAGTGTTAAGGTCGGCCGGTGAAACTTCACCGACGGTGACTGAATAGGTCGGGCTCACTGCAGTGTGCCCGTTACCGTCGCTGAATTCAAAATAATAATTGTGCGTCCCGGAGGCAAGCGATGTCGAGTAGGTGAATTCCACCCCCTGGGCATAATTGCCTCCCGCCAGGGGAAGCGGATATCTCAGGGAATCGATTATTATGTCCCTTTTCAGGGGCTGGTCGTTGTCGGCGTCCCTGTACGTGACCCTGAAGACGTACGTGTCATCGACATCCCCTCCCGTCTGGGGCTGCACGCCGTAACCGCTAAGCACGGGCGGGGCGTTCACGACATCGATATTGACCGTTACGGGACTGCTGATCAGCTCGTGCATGCCTTTCGCGTCGGTCCATTTCTTCTTCACCTTCACCTCGACCGCGTACCTGTAACCGGACGTGTCGTACTGGTGAGTGACGCTATGGGACGAGATCCAGGGGTATATGGTCCCGTCTCCCATGTCGAAGTGATACTCATAAGAAACGCCCGCGGGCGCACCGGGATCGTTCACCGCTGCGCTGAAAGTAATGACATTATTCACATAATACTGGGATCTGGAGGGTGAAACGCTCAGCGTCACGGAAGGCGGGCTCTGCTCCCCTGTTCCGCTCCCTCCCGCGGTCGTGAACATCCATATGTCCCCGTACGTTATCCCGCCGTCAGGGTCCCTTGCCACGACCTGCCAGAAGTACAAAATCCCGGAATCAAGCGTCTGGGAAGCCGTCCACTGGGCCGAACTCAAAGACGAAGCCGTGGGAGACGAGGGCTTCGAATTCCCCGACTTCCACAGATAAAGATCATAACTGACGGCCTTCCCTTCCGGATCGGTGCTGGGGTTCCACGAGAACGAAACCCCTGAGGTCGACACGCCTTCGGCATCGAAACCTGGAGATACGTACGTGAAGGAGGTCGGGTTCTGGTTGGAGCTTCCCCCGCCGCCTCCTATCGTCACTATGCTGCTCCTTTCACCTATTCCGGCAGAGCTAGTCGTTGCCTGGCACTGGACCCGGTCTCCCGTCTGCGTGTAGCTTTTCGGGAGAACGTTGAATCCCTGGGTTCCGGACCCTGACCTGACGGGGTTGTTGAAATCGTTCACGTACCATCGGAACCAGTACTGGACGCTGGTCCCTCTGACACAGGTAAGATCATCATCAGTCGTCGGACTGTTTGGAGTGATATAAACCGACTGGGCATAGACTGCCACGGCCAGCAAAAACATAACTACGCTAAATGATAAAACAATCTTCTTCATTTTTTCAACCTCACCATGTATATGGGGAAGGAATCTTCAACGAAACCCCCGTCAACTCGTTTGTTCCAGGAAATCTCTCCCTCAAGCCCTAAATATTTTGTCAGGTATGTCCCTATCTTTGCGCCGATCTCATTGCAATCTACAGGTCCAGTGGCAGCATTCCTGTGTCCGTTCTCACCGAAAAGAGTCACATAAAAAGCATATTTCGGCCGGATGCTCCCTTCCTTTCTGCCTAAATTGAGTCCGGTATTCCATTCGACTCCGTAACCGGTTTTCTTGTCGAATCCCTTCTTGCTGGGAAGGAAAAGCTTGCCGTTTACATTCATGTTCAGGCCGCTATTGCTCGGATATTTCCCGAATCCGAAGATAATGCCGGATTCCTTTGTATACTCGGGTATTGCGGAACCCGCTTCGTTCGTGGTTATGTTCCTGAAACCGTAAAATCCCCCGAGCTTTGCAAAACCGATTCTCTCCTTCTCGTCCGTTGAGAGGAGCGCCCTGAAATCCCCGGAATTCTCCTTGTGCGTCCTGTCCAGGCCGGAATATTTGAGATTGTCCGGCTGGAAAAGGTAATTTCCCATCAGGTGCAGGAATAATTTCTGCTTGTATAAGTTGACTGCAGCCTCCGCATTGACCTCGGCGATGCCGCCATTTCTCGACGTTTCTATGCCCGGAAGCTTGGTCATGATATGACCGCCTCCGAGATAAAGCTCCATGTCGATATTATCACTCAAGAACTGGATAAAACTTCTCCTGCTTTTCAGGGAATCGACGTCGCTTTTCAGGGAACCCAAATCATTGTTCATTGCATCCATCAAAAGATTGATCCCGTCTATTTCGCTTTCCATGTCCCCCATTCTGGACGTCATTTCAGCCACCTCGGCCCCAAGCTGGTCCATGTATTCCCCGTTGATTTTCACCCTCTCGGCCAGGGACTGAAGCCCGCTGATGCAGGGAAGAACGAGATATTCCCCCCTGTCGAAAACTTCGTTGTCCGCTATTCCGTTTCCTGCAAGATCATAAATCTCGAAATCTTTCCCCTGAATCCGGGAATGCTTGTTGAAAAGCTCGATGAGGCCGATCAGCTCTTCCGAACTGAGATCGCTGTGCCACGTCCTCACCATGTTCTTCGGGCTGTCATACCCGCTTACAATCGCATTCTGAATGCCCGTCCATGCCTGCCCGTTTCCTGTTATTACGACAGGAGCTGTCACATGCTGCTCCATGTAATCAAAAGCGGCATCAACGGAACTGAAGGCTTCCATGCCCTGGACGTAGGGAGTCGTATTCATCGTCTGGGAAAGCGCGCCTACAGCAGGGACGACTACGGATAACCCCCCGGCGAGAACCGGAGCGGTTTTTCTGAAAATTTTCGTAATCAGAGGCTGGGCGATATCCGTCAGGTAGGTTCCAATTTCTCTCTTGATGTTATCTAAAGATACGGAAAATAAAGGATAGTCTTTTCCTGTTATCCTCCTGTACCAGCCTTCCATTTTGTCAACATTGGATATGATTTCAGGATCATCAGCCATGCCCTTTCTCACTGCCGAGAGGAAGGCTTTGTTCATCTGGGAATGATCACTAAAAAACGTGCTTCCGCTCTCGGGTACGGTGTCCTGATTGAGCTCATCGGTAATTTTATACAATGTCGCTATTCTTCTCTTCTCTTTCTTCGTCAATGTGGAACCCATGTTTTTCCAACACTCCGAGTGAAAATCAAGATATTATCATTTTTTCACTATTGATAAGTAAATAATTAAGGATTAGATTTATAAAGGTTTCCCCGGGGCAAATCTTCCCGGAGGCAGTTTCCTTTCATATTTCAATTGTAATTTATATGTATTTGTTATTCTAATATAGTAGTAATCTTAAAAGATTATCCCCCAAATAATACTATCACAGGCCTGATGGTACCATGGAATCAAAACTGATATTGAAAGAAACCGAAGAGCTCCTCGGAAGGAAGGGATCGGTCTATATCCAGAGCAACGAACAGGGAAAACCCGTCTATTTCGCCGTGATGAGCCCAGAGGCTCTCGAGTCCGGCAGGACGGCCTCCAATTTCGCCGCGAGCGAAAGAATAAACGTAGAGGGATTCCTCTCCGGAAAAAACCACTTCGATTTCAGGACGAAATTCCCGGAGGTTTCCATATT
Source organism: uncultured archaeon (assembly GCA_964516855.1). Classification (GTDB taxonomy): domain Archaea; phylum Aenigmatarchaeota; class Aenigmatarchaeia; order QMZP01; family QMZT01; genus CAZEXF01. The sequence goes on from CAZEXF010000050.1 coordinate 6,592, forward strand.
CTATGAAGCCATCTTCCCTGATCCCGAAAAGATCCTCATAGTGAGGCCGAAGGAAGGGAAAGGAATCAAAAAGATGCAGATAATTCTCGCGAGGACGCGCAATACCCTGGATTACAATATAGACAGTCGTGAAATCAGTAAAAGGGTGGGAAACAGGGTATACGATCTTACTCAGGGAGACATCAAAAAACTCGAATTCTTCCGGTATGACGGAAAGAAGGGATATGCCGATAAAACCCATGTCTATGAGTGCGCGTGGAAAGGTATGGAAATGGTCGTCGTCGATCAGGGGATTGACGACCAGGGGTGGAGTCTCCTGAGAGGCATGAGGGAAAGAAGGATGAAAAAGGGAATAGGGAATGCCGTGGCGAGGCCCACTTCGGTCAGCCAGCCGGTTCTTCTTCCGGATGAGATATATTCTCTCACGGACTTCCTCGGAAAGAAGGAATTTTCCGGGAGCCGGATGGTTCAGGTATCGCACGCGGTCCTCCTGCCGGAAAGGGACGGAGACTCCTCCGTTCAATACGACAAGAGCAGGCTCAACACACTTTTCGCGTTCCGCAGGTATGATCTCGATCTTCTGACAAATTATGAAAGCGAGTCGGAAGAAGGGACAGAGAAATTTCTCAACAAACATAACAGCAAATTGACTATGGCGAATTTCGGGGACGACCCGGAGAAGGCCTTCGAAATCCTCAAGGATGCCCTGAAGGCGTGATTTTTAAATAGCCCATCTCATTCTTTACCATGACGCAGATGTTCGGGAGGAAGCAGTGGCTTGGCAGGAGACCCAGAAGGAAGGACAAGTACAAGAAGGGAAACTGCCCGGTGAGGAAGGGAGAGGTCCTGACCGTTGAAATAGAGGACGTCACGAAGAGGGGAGACGGCATCGCCAAGGTGGAAGATTTCGCCATTTTCGTCCCGGGGACAAAGGCCGGGGACAGGGTCAGGATAAAGATAACGGAGATCAAGAAGACCTCGGCGGAAGCGAAGGCAATGGAATGATTACTTTTCCCCGTCGATCGGGTAATTGACCTTTCCGCTGTCCGGCTCCTCTGTCCTGAAGAATTCTTCCAGGCCGGGTATTTTAAGTGAATCGATCGGGAACTCCTCCCTCAGATCCAATTTGCTGTTTTTGTTTATCCCCAGGGAATCCGCCTCTGCTTCGGTCAGGGTTTTATAATTCCCTTCCAGCCCCTTGTTCAGGGAGCAGCTCAGGAGTGTAGTGCAGATCGCGGCGCCTATTCCCACGTATCTGACAAAGTTGGGTACGTATTTCAAAGCCATGTTCATCAATAGAGATTATTTATAAGGAAGTAATAAAAATGGATACGATCACTCCGTGACGTAACGCCCCATCATTATCAGGGGGATCCCGAAGACGATGGCGAGATAAAGGAACTCGTATTCGAAGACCCTGGTTATCGCCCACAGGAGGAGACCTGCC
>CAZEXF010000050.1:8048-8286 GCA_964516855.1 uncultured archaeon
GACGCCCAGGATGAGCTCGTTCCTTTTCTTCGATGAATAGCCCTCCATCAGGGCTCCCAGCCCTATCAGGAAGAGCCATATGGCGCCCAGGTACCAGCCGTCCAGGGGGACCATCTCGGTGACTATGGAGGCGGTGAGGACGAATCCTATCCCGACGAAAAGGAGCCATATTATCCCATCCTTGCTCGATTTCCCGCCGTACACCGTGCTGGCGGACATCACCCCGAAACCCACGAAA
>CAZEXF010000051.1:0-8079 GCA_964516855.1 uncultured archaeon
TTCCATCTTGAAAGCCGCATAAGCAGGAGGCATGAAAGCCGGTGTTTGCAAACTGGTTGAGAATCTCCACGCTTCCTTTCTTGTCTCCGCATTTATTGCATACACGTGGCAGTCCCAGGAGGCGAATATCAAAAGGTTGTTGAAAAGCACGGGACGGTCATAATTGGGACCGTTGGTCTTGAACCTCCACAACTCTTCCCCCTCAAGCGACAGAGAATACAAGTTTCCGTCCTCGGAAGGAAAAACTAATTCGTTGTTGATCATCAGAGGTGGTACCTCAATCATTCCACCTGTCCTGAACCTCCAGATCTCCTTTCCTTCCATGCTAATCGCGAAAAGAATACCGTCCCTTGACCCATGGTAGATTATGTTTTTGTATATGACCGGACATGCAGCATTACCATACTTACCTGTCCTGAACCTCCAGATCTCCTTACCGGTCATTGTGTCCAGACAATACAGATTGTTGTCGAACGATGTGAAATATATTCTTCCTTCATTAATCAGCGGGAGATAATCGTTGTGGACTTCTCCCCCTGTCCTGAACCTCCAGATCTCCTTTCCTGTCCTGAAATCAAGACAGTACATGAAATGATCGAATGACCCGATAAAAATTCTGTTCCCTTCAAAGGAGCTCATTGATATCACCCCGTCACCCGTTTTGAACTCCCACACGAGCCTTCCGGTTTCACCTTCAATGCAGCGGAAATACCCATCTCTTGATCCGGCAAAAACGTAACCATCATGAACATTCACTGATTTGAATATTTCACCACCTGTCTTAAACCTCCATTTTTCCTCTCCGGTAAGCCTGTTCAGGCAATAAACATTTCCGTCATAGCTTCCGAAACATATGTAATCCTTCCAGCATATGCCTCCCGCTATTATTACACCTCCGGTTTCGAATCTCCACAGCTCCTTACCTGTCATGGGATCGACTGCGTAGAACATGTGATCGCAGGAGCCGAAATAGAGAACACCTTCGTAAAGAGTCTTGTAGGCAACACTACCTCCTGTTCCTATCTTCCATACCCTCTCGAACTTGGAGACCTTCTTGACCTCCATTTCCTCTACCTCTGTGTCGAAATCGCCGAACGATTCTGAATCGAATCCGCCAAACTCGAAATCCATGTTACCAATTCCTCCGTTAATTCAATTCCTTCAATAATCACCATGCTCACGTCATAGTCGCTCTTGGCCTTGTAGTCGCTCGTTGTTGCGTACTCGCTCTCAACATGGTAGTCTGAAAGGGAAACACTACTCTCCTTCGATCTGTACTTCTCTTCGGAAACTGCCTCTTCAAACCCCGATTCCTGTTTTATTTCCAGCTTGAAGAATTCCTTCACGGGGGGTATGTATGATGGCGATTTGATGGAGGTGGGGCATCTCCATAATCCCTTTCGTTTCCCGATATCTATCGCATAGAAATTGCAGTCCCAGGAACCGATATAAATGACGCCGTTATCCAGCAGAAACTTTCCGAAAAGAGTCCCCCCTGTCCTGAATCTCCATATCTCTTTCCCGTTCAGGGTTAAGAAATACAGGTTACCGTCTTCGCAACCGAAAATGATCTGGTCCTTGTATATCCTCGGCATCTGTGCCGTGATTGGTCCGCCGCTCTTGAATCTCCAGAGTTCCTTCCCGTCCATCGTCAAAGCGAAAAGTATCCCGTCCCTCGCCCCGAAATATATGATATCATCCTGTATGAGGGGAACGCTCCCCCCTATCCCGTAATTACCGGCACGGAATCTCCAGATTTCCTTTCCCGTTTCAGTGTCAATAGCATAAAGGTTGTTGTCCATGCATCCTAAATATATAACACCGTTATGAACTGGCAAAGGTATGTTATTAATCATCTCATCATTGGTCCTGAACCTCCACATCACCTTTCCGCTTTCCGAATCCAGGCAATAGAGATTCATGTCATAGGAAGTGAAAAATAACCTCCCGCCATTAAGTGTAGCCGTCGAGCTGATCTCCCCTCCCGTTTTGTACCTCCACATCTCCTCCCCGGTCTCCGCGTCAATAGAGTACATGTTCCCGTCCCTGGATCCGCAGTAAACCTTGTTATTGTAAACCCGGGGAGAACAGAATACCTCGCCCGAAGTTTTAAACTTCCAGATGACCGATCTTTTTTCGATGTCTATACGATACACGTAACCGTCATACGAGCCGATTACAACCGAATCCTTGTATATGAATGGGGAAGACCCCATTATCATGTCTCCCGTCTTGAACTTCCAGACTATGTTCCCGGTTTTCAAGTCAACGGCATAAAGGTAGGAGTCGTTTGCGCCGTAATAAACGACGCCTTTGTGAATAACGGGGTTATTGTCAATGCTTCCTCCCTTGGTGACTTTCCAGAGCCTGTCGTAGGATTTCGCCTTCTTTACCTCGACATCCTCTAGCTCCATCTCGAAATCGGAACTTTCGAATCCCTCGAAGTCCATACCAATTCCTCCCTTGAATCTACATTTTCAAAAATGACCCAGTTAACATCGTAGTCGCTCTTCGTCTTGTAGTCCGAGGTTGACGCGTACTCGCTCTCGATCTGGTAATCTGACAAAGATACACTCTGCTCGTCTTTTGACTTGTATTTTTCATCGGAAGAGTAGTCCTCCGTATCAAAGCTTCTTTTGATCTCGAGCTTGAAGTTCTCATATGGCCGAGGTATGTAGGCGGGTGTCTGGTTGCTGGTGGCGAATTTCCATTCCTCTTTCCGGGTTTCTATGTTGACCTTATAGACATGGCAGTCCCATGAGCCGAAATAGACGCAATCCTTCCATAATATCGCGGATGTGGCCACTATGCCTCCGGTCCTGTACCTCCAGAGCTCCTTCCCGGTTTCAATATCGAGAACGTAAAGGTTCCCGTCCTCGGAACCGAAGTATACGCGATCTTCATGAATCAGCGGAAGCTTGTCTATCACGCCCTCTCCCTTCGTCCTGAATCTCCACAACTCTTTCCCGGTTTCAGCCCCAATGCAGTAAAAGATGCCATCCCTCGCTCCGTAATATAGTTTCCCTTCGTGAACGGCGGGGCACGTCGCGTTGCCGTATTCTCCTGTCCTGAACCTCCAGATTTCGGTACCCTTGTGAATATCGACCGCGTAAAGGTTGTTGTCGAACGAGCTAAAAAATATAATATTTTTGTAAAAGGTGAAAGCTGCCGAATTAAGTATCTCCCCTCCGGTCTTGAACCTCCAGAGCTCCTTCCCGGTTTCCGGTTTCAGGCAGTAGAGACAAGAATCATAAGACGCGACAAAAAGCCTACCCTCCCTTACCGATGGGCTTGAAACCACCGAATCACCGGTCTTGAACCTCCATATTTCCTTCCCTGTTTCGGAATCCGCTGCGTACACGAAATTGTCCCTCGAACCGAAAAAAACAATTCCTTCATAAAACAAGGCCCGGAGATTGATTTCACCGCCGGTCCTGAACCTCCATTTCAACTTTCCCCCTTCTTTGTCCAGGCAGTAGAAATATCCGTCGTAAGAGCCAACATATAGCCGGTCCCCGTGAATAACCGGGGAAGAATCAAGGAAAACGCCTCCCGTCTTGAACCTCCAGATTTCCTCCCCGGTCTCGCAGTCAACGCAATATATGTGGTGGTCCATTGAGGCGATGTATATTTTCCCGTCACTTACCACGGGCTGAGCGCAGACGCTACCTCCGGAACCCACTTTCCATACCCTCTCGAACTTGGAGACCTTCTTGACCTCCATTTCCTCTACCTCTGTGTCGAAATCGCCGAACGATTCTGAATCGAATCCGCCAAACTCGAAATCCATGTTACCAATTCCTCCGTTAATTTAATTCCTTCAATAATCACCATGTCAACATCATAGTCGCTTTTCGCCTTGTAGTCGCTCGTGGTGGCATACTCGCTCTCAACATGGTAGTCTGAAAGGGATACGCTTTTTTCGTTCTCAGACCTGTATTTGTCTTCGTCCATTGAATCATTCAATCTGGATTCGTGCTTTACCTCCGCCTTGAATGTGTCGTGGGGCTTTCCCACAGGTGCCTGGGTCTGGGAGCTTGTGTTGAAGCTCCATACAAGTTCCCCCTCAGAGCTTATGCAGTAGAACCTGCAGTCCCATGACCCTACATATATCCTGTTTTCATATACTGTCGGGAAATCGAAAACCGGGCCTCCTGCCCTGAACCTCCACAGCTCACTGCCGTTGTGGATGTCCAGGCAGTACACGTGGCCGTCTTCTGAACCGATAAGAATCCTGTCTCCAAGGAATCCCATGCCCTCCGTCATTCCGTCCGCCCTGAACCTCCATATCTCCTTGCCTTCAGGGCTTATTGCAAAGAAGAACCCTTCTCTGGATCCCTGGTAAAGGATGTCATTATGGATGACCGGGCTGCCGGAATTCCCATACTTCCCGGTCCTGAACCTCCATATCTCCTTGCCGGATTCGATGTCTATGGCATAAAGGTAACTGTCAAAGGATGTGAAATGAACGACACCATTCCTGACTGATGGGGGAAGGTCTACCTGTATCTCCCCTCCTGTCCTGAACCTCCAGATCTCCTTTCCGTTCTCTGCGTCAAGGCAGTACATATAATTGTCAAAGGAACCGATGAAAACTTTTCCTCCAGAAAAGCTAGCTGTCGAACATATCTCACCACCTGTATGGAACTGCCACAACTCTTTCCCGGTCTCGAAATCAAGGCAGTAGAAGGTTCCGGTCTGGTTTCCAGCATATACCTTTCCCTCATGCACGGCCACGCTGCTGGTCGCGAACTTTCCGTTGCTCTGCAACCTCCATATTTCCTCACCCGTTTCGAAATCAAGGCAGTATATGTTCTTGTCATACGATCCGAACAGAACCTTCCTCAAAATCACATCCGTTGGTTTACCGAGTATGATATCGCCTGCCTTGAACCTCCAGACCTCCTCGCCGCTTTCACAATCTATCTTATAAAAATAACAGTCCATAGAGCCGAAATACACGTATTTCCCGTGGGAGTTGTGGACGCAGATGCTTCCCCCCTTACCTACGGTGAAAACCCTGCCATATTTTCCCGTCCTTTTAACTTCAATATCCTCTATCTCGGAATCGAAATCCTCGAATCCCGAATCAAAACCTCCAAATTCGAAATCCATAAATCATTACCTCCCATAGCTCCTTCAAACATGACCATTCCAACGTCATAATCGCTCTTCGCCTTGTAATCCGAGGTCGCGGAATATTCCGACTCGACTGAATAACTCGAAAGAGAGACCGTCTTCTCATCGTATTTCCCGGTGTCTCCTCTTTCGTCAAAATGCGACTCGTGCTTTATCTCCACCTTGAATTCCTCGTAGAGAGGAGCGAATTCTGATTTGACGTTGCTGCTGGTCTGGAATTTCCAGATCTCCTTCCCCGTCAAAGCGTCCAGGCAATATAGTTTGCAGTCGGCGGAACCGAAAAACAATTTTCCTTTGTAAAATACCGGCGTCATGAAGCATTCCCCGCCCGTCCTGAACCTCCAGACCTCCCTTCCGCTTTCGGCATCCAGCGCGTAAACATTGTAGTCGTCAGAGCCGAAATAAACGATCCCGTCAACCACCATGCAACCGTCGATAACGGAACCGGCCCTGAATTTCCAGATCTCCTTCCCGGTCTCGGCATCCAGGCATATCGCGTAATTGTCTCTCGAACCCACGTATACCTTTTTGCCGTATGCCATAGGGGCGACCCCGCCCGTCCCGTGCTTTCCCATCATGTATCTCCATTTTTCCTTTCCCGTCCCGGTTTCCAGAGCATAGCAGTAGCCGTCCATCGAGCATATGAATATGATCCCCTTTTCTATGTTGCACCTGTTGAGGCACACCACCTCACCGCCCGTCTTGAACCTCCAGAGCTCATTCCCCGTTTCCAGGTCGACGCAGTACATGTTGTGATCGTACGAACCGAAATAGACCTTCTTCCCGTCCGATACCGGGGAGAATGAAGTGTCGTCCCCGGTCCTGAACCTCCAGAGCTCCTTCCCTTCGAGGGAGACCCTGTAAAAATAACCATCCCTGGATCCGAATACTATGGAATCGCCGCTTACTATCGGCATCGAGCATATCTCGCCCCCGGTCCTGAACCTCCAGACCGTCTCTCCGCTGAGGGCGTCTATGGCGTAAAAATACCCGTCATAAGAGCCGATGTATATGATTCCTTCATGGTATTCCGCGCCTATCAGTATCGGTCCCCCGGTCTTGAACTTCCACAGTGTTTCGTTCGTATCGACCGATACCGCGTAAAAATATCCGTCAGAGGCCCCGAAATAAACAATCCCTTCAACAATCTTCGGGCTGATGAAAATGCTCCCCCCGCCGGGCTTCACGCTGAATACCCTGTCGTACTTCTTAACCTTCTTCACCTCGGTGTCCTCGACCTCTACGTCGAAATCCGAGAAGCCGGAGTCAAATCCTCCGAATCCGATTCCCATGCCAATACCTCCGTAATTTCTTCATCTTCAGGCATTACGAACTCAGCCTGGTAGTCGCCCTTGCCGGTGTATTCCGATTTCACCGTGTACTCGCTCTCAACATGGTAGTCCGAAAGGGAAACGCTCCCCTCCTTCGATTTGTAGCTGCCCTCGTCAATGCTTTCAAAGGAAGAACCCTTCTTGACCTCCACCCTGAAGTTCTCAAAGGCCGAGGGAACGGGCGACTGGACCATCGTGGATGTGGCGAACCTCCAGTTTTCCTGTCCCGTTTCCCAGTCTATGACATAAAGGTGGCAGTCCCATCCTCCTATCAGAACCTTGCCCTTCCAGAGCACGGGAGACGTGTATATGTGACCTGAAGTCTTGAATTCCCATACCAGCTTCCCTTGCATGTCAACACAGTAAAGGTACGAATCCCCCGCCCCGAAGTATATCCTGTTCCTGAAAAAGAGCGGCTTTGAGTCTATGCTGTCTTTCCCTCTTATCCTGAACCTCCATATTTCCTTCCCCCTTTCCCTGTCGAGGCAGTGGAGATACCCGTCCCTTGATGTGTGGTAAATCCTGTCCTCGTGGACGGTGGGGGTGCTGGCGTTCCCGTATTTCCCGGTCCTGAACCTCCATATCTCCTTCCCCGTCCTCGCATCCACCGCATAAAGGTAGTTGTCGAAGGAAGCGAAGTAGGCGATCCCCTCGTGTATGAGCATGTTGTTGTCATTATGTATTTCGGCTCCCGTCCTGAACCTCCAGAGCTCTTTGCCGGTTTCCAGACCCATGCAGTACATGTACCCGTCGGCGGAGCCGCCAAGGACGAGGTTCCCGAAAGCCGCGGGACCCGATATTATCGGCTGGCCGGTCCTGAACCTCCACCTCTCTTCTCCGGTGTGCTTGTCAAGGCAGTAGAAACAACCGTCCTTTGCCCCGAATATCACGAAATCATCATGAACGAACGATGCGACGTCTATCTGGTCAGCGGCGTGGTATCTCCATATCTCCTTCCCCGTACTCGCATCCACCGCATAGAAGTTCCCGTCGAAACTCCCGAAATAGAGAATCCCTTCCGAATATCTGGGGCTGGATTCCTCGATGCCGTCGCTGGCCCTGAATCTCCAGATCTCCTCCTGCTTTTCGAGATCTATCGCGTAAACATACCCGTCCATCGCCCCGAAGTATGCGATGTTCCCGACGACTATCGGGGTGTTGTTTATGCTTCCTCCCTGACCTACCTTCCACATTCGGTCGAACCTTCCCGCCTTCTTCACCTTCACGTCTTCCAGCTCGGTGTCGAAATCGCCGAATGACCCGGAGTCAAATCCCCCGAATTCGAATTCCATGATAATACCTCCTTCTGTTCAACATCTTCAAACATTACAAAGTTCGTATCATAGTCACTCTTGGTCTTGTAATCCGAGGTCGAAGCGTACTCGCTCTCGATGGAATAATTCGACAATGATGCCGATTTTTCCTTTTTGGATTCGTACTTCTCCTCGGAAATCGCGTCCTCTATCTGCGTCTCCTTCTTGATCTCCATCTTGAATGAATCCTGAACGGGCGGTATCTCTGCTTTAGAGGTTGTGGACGTTGTCATCCTCCATACTTCTTCCCTCTTATCGAGGTCAATGCAGTAGAGATGACAGTCCCAGGAACCGAA
>CAZEXF010000052.1:0-8000 GCA_964516855.1 uncultured archaeon
GGCATACGGACCTGCCGTCGACCACACCTTCCTCTGGCTTATCGCCAGCGGTCCCACATGAGTGCTCTGGCAGAGCCAGGTGGCAACATATGGCATGGGTCTTGTTCGTTACGTCACTTAAGACGACACCTTTACCGGAACATGGCACATTTCATGACATGAAAGCATCACGCTCTCACGGCACGAACTTTATCGTTCCAAGAGGACCATTTAAAAGTTTGTTCGTCCTCGAGGAATGACGACGGCCATGCACTACTTCTCAGCTTGTCTGGTAAGGTCTTCAGCCTGACCTTCATTCTGCTGTCGCCTCTGGTAAGGTTCCCCGCGTTGAGTCGAATTGAACCGCAGCCTCCACCCCTTGTGTGCTCCCCCGCCAATTCCTTTAAGTTTCAGCCTTGCGACCGTACTCCCCAGGCGACCCATTTAACGGTTTTCCTACGACACTGAAAACCCACGTAAGATCCCCAATGTCTAATGGGTATCGTTTACAGCCAGGACTACTGGGGTTTTTAGTGAATATAGTTACTCCTATACTCAAATCTAATCCCATTCGCTCCCCTGGCTTTCGTCCCTCACCGTCGGATCCGTTCCAGTCAAGCGCCTTTTATGGAAGCCCTTTCCGTTTTTCGATCAAGCGTTTTGCATAAGCTTAAGCTCTCGAAAAGGGCTTGCGCCACAGATGGTCCTGCAAGGATTATAGGAATGTAAGGAAGGCTGACTTGTTCGGATCACAGTCCAAGTCAGCGATCGCTTTTTACCCCTACCCCTGCAGTACCCTTGACCTCTCCCGGTCCCAAGTTCCGCAGTATCCCCAGCAAGCCAATTAGTTTACTAACTGATTTCACTAGGGACTTACGGAACCGGCTACGAACGCTCTAAGCCCAATAAGCGTGGTCACCACTCGAGGCGCGGGTATTACCGCGGCGGCTGGCACCCGTCTTACCCACCTCTTATTCGCTGAACGTTTTGAATTCAACAAAAGCTCCCCCAATGATGGGAAAGCACTCCAAATCTCTTCCTCACGCTTGCGCGCATTGGGAAAGTTTCGCACCTGCTGCACCCCGTAGGACCTGGATTCTTGTCTCAGAATCCATCTCCGGGCTTCCTCTCTCAAGGCCCGTACTGATTATCGGCTTGAAAGGATTCCAAAGACTGAAGTTTCGAAAGAAACGTCATTCCATTTTAGCCTTCCAACAACCTAATCAGCCGCAGTCCCATCCTTGGTTGGACAACAAGGCATTCCAGCCATAGTTGCCTATCCGGCGTTATCCTCAGTTTCCCGAGATTATTCCGGGCCCAAGGGCAGGTTAACTACGTGTTACTGAGCTTTGCGCTATGGTTTAACCCATAACTTGCATGGTTTAGTCAGATTCGGAGAGCAGTGACCTCCGGCAGGATCAGCCGGAATTCGAATTGGCATTCATTATGACCTCCGTTCGTTGGGTAGAACATCAATAGAGTTTCGCTATCTCCTACATCAAGCGTAACAAGCCTTTTGGCTTTGGCATTAAGCTATCATCCCGTCCGCGGGAAAACAGATCGGCCCGTGGACATTCTATATATATAACTATATGTATTTTTAAAGGTTTCCGGGAATTTATCCTGTTTTTGGAGGAAAAAATAAAAGATTGAACGCCAAGTAAATAGCATGAAAAGGGGAAAGCAGAAGCGTCATTACCGGAAAAATGAGCCTGTCGTTTGGGATTTCAATCTCAAGGAATTCCCCGAAGTCGATGAAAATGTATTCTATCGAATTGCCAACGTGTTGAAAGACTACATCGGGATAAAAAAGGAATACATACATTCTAAATTTGATCGGGTCCGTTCGGATGAGCGGGGAGATTATGATGATTTCCCTTTCGGGCAGATCATGATACAGACACCAAGTAAGTACAGATCAAGGGATGACTACAGGATAAGGATCCGGATAGACTGGTCGAACCTGGTGACGGAAGGGAAAAACCAGAGTGATTTCAAGCGGATGGTTATCGAAGAATTTAAAGGCATATGATTAAACTCACGAGGCGAATTTCGGCATGGAGAGGGCCGGGGCCTCTTTCGCCACCTGCTCCGGAAGCCCTTCTTTCTTTTCGGCCGTCTGTGGCTGCCCGGGACTCTTGGAAGACCTCCACTTTCTGAAAAAGAAGGACGCTATAGTGAAAACGATGATCATCAGGTACCCGAGAAAGATGGAGGGGTTGTCCGTGTAATACGCGTACTGGCCGAGAAAGGCCACCATTATCAGCGTCTCGAGCACGAACATCAGGATGACCCAGAAGAGGGCGAGGGAAAGCGCGGATTTCGCGGTCGACTTTATTTCCCCGAAGTACATCCATCCTAAAAGGAAGGGTAGGACGATCGAGAGGGCGGTAGCCGCTATGTGGGCAAACCCGGTACCGTAAAGGGCGGACGCGGAGCCGAACACGGCAGCCCAGAGTATGAGACCCAGTACGGCAGCCCACCTGAAGTTCATCCCCTAAACACCCGAAATATAATTCGAACGGTGACTTAAATAACATTCCGTTGCCATCCTTACCCGGCTTATCCAAAGGAATTCAGGATAAAAACTTATTTACCTTAAATCTATTCAATATTTATCATGGTGACCAAATGAAGGGGAAGGAAGAGCTGATCGGCATAACGGTGAGCAAGAAGAAGGACTTCTCAGAGTGGTACAACCAGGCCGTCCAGAAGGCCGGGCTGGCGGACTACGCCCCGATTGCGGGGTGCATGGTGATCAGGCCGTACGGCTGCTCCGTCTGGGAGAACATAAGGAAGTGGTTCGACCGGAAGATCAGGTCCACCGGGGTGGAGAACGCCTACTTCCCGCTTTTCATACCGGAATCCTTCTTCAGGAAGGAGGCAGAGCATTTCGAGGGCTTCACCCCTGAGGTCGCATGGATAGAGAGGAAGGACGAGAAGGAGGAAAGGTTCGCCCTCCGCCCGACCTCGGAGACGATAATGTATGATTCCTTTTCGAAATGGATAAGGTCATGGAGGGACCTTCCCCTGAGAATCAACCAGTGGTGCAATATCGTGAGATGGGAGTGCAAGGCCACGAGACTCTTCCTCCGTACGAGGGAGTTCCTCTGGCAGGAAGGCCATACCGTCCATGAAACGGAAAAGGAGGCCGCCGAGGAGGCCAGGCTAAGGGCTGACCAGTACAGGGAGCTGATGGAGACCCAGCTCGCGGTACCCGTTCTCGTGGGGAAGAAATCGGGAAGCGAGACCTTCGCGGGGGCGAAATACACGCTTACGCTGGAAGCATTCATGCAGGACGGAAGGGCGCTCCAGATGGGGACCTCGCACAATCTCGGGCAGCACTTCGCCAAGGTCTTCGGCATCAGGTTCAGGGGGAGGGATGAGGAGGAGAGGCTTCCGTTCCAGACATCCTGGGGGATATCCACCCGCCTCATAGGATCGGTGGTGATGACCCACGGGGACGAGAAGGGTCTCGTCCTTCCGCCGAGGATCGCTCCCATACAGGTAATCATAGTCCCCATATACCAGAGCAAAACGATGAAGAAAGTCGTGGGGGAGGCGAAGAAAATCGAGAAAGAGCTCTCTGATTCGTATTCGGTGAAGGTCGATGGCAGGGACGAGCATTCCCCGGGATGGAAGTTCAACCAGTGGGAGATGAAGGGGGTCCCCTTACGGCTTGAGATCGGCCCCAAGGACATCGGGAAGAACCAGGTCGTCCTTGTCCGGAGGGACACCGGGAAGAAAGAGTTCGTGAAAAGGAAGGTCTTGAAAAAGAGTGCAGGAAAACTTCTGGAGGATATCCAAAACAATCTTTTCAAAAAGGCGAAGGAATTTCTCGATTCGAGCGTAAAGGATGCGAAGGACTACAAGGAACTAAAAGAGCTGATAAAGGACAGGAAGCTCGTAAGGGCCCACTGGTGCGGAAACGGGGAATGCGAAGAGACTATCAAGATGGACACCTCTGCGACGATCCGATTGATCTCTGACAGGAAATCGAAGGGGAAGTGCGTGCTCTGCGGCAAGCCGTCAAGCGAGGTTGTCTATTTCGCGAAGGCATACTGATTTTTTTCGGCATGGGCATGTATAGATAATAATATAAAAATTCGCTGGATTTGATATATATATGAAGGTAGAATATGGAAATGAGGGGCAAAGGGTTCTCACCCTCTCCGACATAAGGCAGGAAATCTCCGCCGATAACACTGAATGGGGATATGTACAGAAAAAATGTCTTTTCGGTGGAATGCCGGGTTACGGGAGCGGAATTTATGCGGGGATAAGGATGGGAAACGAGCCCGAACAAGAAGCGATGTCCACATCCACTGAACATGATCTTATCGTGGTACATTATGCCTTCACTCCGGATTTCAAAAAAATAAAAATCACGTTCGAGGCGATGAATGACGTATGGCTGCAAAACGGGAACAAAATGATTTCGTATGTTTTCATTGACGGGAAGCCCGCCCTGGGAGAAACCGGATTAAGTGACTACTGGAAAAGATTCGTAAGCCGGAAGTGTGATGAAGAAGTGAAAAATCATTTCTCGCAGGTTTTTTCCGGAACGAGAAAGTTTTTCACTGGGTTGGAAAGCGTGGGTATAGAAATCCCGGGGCTCATTACAGACTGATTCTATTCTTTTGCCAGCAGGAAAACCCCGATCAGGATCAGGACCAAACCGAGACTGTGCATCGATGTTATGGCCTCTCCCAGGAAGGCTATCGCCAGGATGATTGGGACGATTATGCCGAACCCGGCCATCACCGGAGTGACGACTGATACCTTTCCTCCGTGGAGCGCCTTCTGGAAGAGGAGGAACCCTATTCCCCCGCAGATAACCGCGATCCAGGTTACCGGATTGAGGATCAGGGAGACGATGAACGAAAAATCGAGAGAGAAGGACTCCATCACGATCTTTATAAGGAAGGAGGCCAGGCCTATGAAAACCCCTCCGATCACCGCCTCGAAGTCTTCTATCAGACCGAGACCATGATTATTCCCGCCAGCACGAGAGCTATCGCGATCCATTGAATCCTCCCTAATTTTTCCCTGAAAAACACGAGACCCGCAATTATCGGTATGATGAGCGAGAGCGAAAGGAACGGCTGGACTTCCGTAAGGCCCGCGTTGGCCAGGGCAAGCAGGTAGAATATTATTCCCACGAAGCCGACGAGTATGGAAGAGAGCCAGAGCCTGTCTTTAAGGATCTCCCCCATATCGAAATGCCTCTGGCCGCCCATCGATTTCTTCTGTATCGCCGCGGCCAGCCCGTAGCAGACTGCCGCAAGAAGGGCGAAAACCATCCCCAGCATGATAATAATTTCACAGACCAAGGATAAATATCTTGAAATAATTTGAAATTCTTTTTTGACATGGCCATTGGCCATGTCTTTTCGCTGTTTAAGCGGAGGGTGGGATATTCGGACCTTTTCCGTCGACGCTTTTTATGGAAGCGGCAACTCCCGGAAAAGGGTCGGTCGAACCCACTTATGCCGGTATCTACAAACGAAGGACGACCCGTATAACCGGTTCAAGCCGTCAGGCACTTGCGTGCATCGTTCATGATCATCGACTTATCGTCTCACCATACCAGTCCCTGCACCTCGCGTGCAGGTTTCCTTCAGCAACTCCGTTGCTGCAGCCGGCCACTTAGCCACGCCTTCGAGCGCAATGGCCGTTTTGTTACCTCCGCACTGCTCTCCGCGTGTAATAAGATTGGGGGAATAGTTTAAAAAATGATTGCAAATATTCAATATGGCAATAAATCCCGGGTTCGAAACGGAAATGGCCGACTTCGTGGTCGAAGAGCCTGAATTCGGCTTCAGCAGGAAGGACGACTGGGGCGTCGAATTCGGCGGGAGCATATCGGCCGGAGTGACCCTCCATGACGGGAAACTATTCTTCGGATGCGCGGATTACCATCTCTACTGCGTTGACGCAAGGACGGGGAAGGAGGTATGGAGGTTCAGGGCGGGGGACGTCAACGACACTTCTTATCCGGTCGTTGACGACGGAATGGTATATTCCGGCTTTTTTGACGGCTATCTTTACGCGGTCAATGAAAGGGACGGCAAACTGATATGGAAATTCAAGACCGGTAAACGGGTTACCGGAACCCCGACGGTTTGCGGTGATCTCGTCATTTTCGGCTCATGGGACGAATTCATATACGCCCTTGACAAGAAGAGCGGGAAGGAGCTCTGGCGGTTCAAGACCGGGGACCGGGTGGGGTGCACTCCCACCTTTGACGGGAGGAACGTTTACATAGGATCGTTCGACGGCTACGTTTACGCGCTGGAAGCAAAGACCGGGAAGGAGGTCTGGAGGTTCAGGACGGGCGGGTCGATGTTCAACTACCATCAGCAGCCGATCAGGGAAGGCATAATGTATTTCACCAACTGGGACGGTTACCTCTATGCCCTGGACACGAGAACGGGGAGGGACATCTGGAAGTTCAAGATGGGCAAGGGGACCGGCGTCACCCCGCTGGTTCACGAAGAAAGGATATACTTCGGCTCATGGGACAGGAATTTCTACTGCATCTCCCTTGAGGGGAAGGAGTTATGGAGGTTCCGGGCGAAGGACATACTGGAGGATTTCAAGCCGCTGATACATGACGGAATCGTGTATTTCGGATCGATAGACAGGAATTTTTACGCGCTGGACGCGGAAACGGGGAAGGAGGTGTGGTCGTTCCGGACCGGCGGCACGATCTGGTCCACGGCCGTTTATTACGAAGGGAAGGTCATATTCGGCGGGTGGGACTGCTACCTCTATGCCCTGGATTCCGGGACAGGGGAGGAGAGGTGGAGGTTCGTCACCTCGACAAAGAACCAGGCCCTCCACATCCTCAGGGTCAATTACAGCTTCACCGGGAAGATCGAGAGCGTGATAACAGAGGATTTCGAGGAGATCAAGATGACGGAGATAAACGTGAAAGGGGACGACGACGTCTATTCCTCGAAGAACCAGTACGTTACGGAGACGACTTATTCGGGTTCTAAGAGATACGGGGATTAAGCCATCATGGAAATCCCCAGATAGCTCACATAAACCGCATAGGACAGCACGAGAGCGATTCCCTCTGTCCTGCTCAGTCTTCTCCTGGTGACTATGAACGCCATCAGTAAGACGAAGAGTATCATCATCGCCGCTATGTCGAAGGTTATCATTCCCATCGCGACGGGGATGGGGTTTATCAGGGCTGCCGCCCCGAGCACGAGCAGGGTGTTCGATATGTTCGAACCGACTATGTTGCCGACGGCTATGTCCGCCTGCTTCTTCAGGGCGGCGGCGACATTGGTGGCGAGCTCCGGGAGGGATGTCCCCAGGGCGACTATCGTCAGCCCGACTATCGTTTCGCTTATGCCCAGATAAGCGGCAATTCCGACCGAGCTGTAGATGAGCATCTGGGCCCCCAGCAGTATCCCGGCCAGACCGAGAATTATCATTGCGGCGAGCCTGAGGCTGCTTTCCCCGACTTTCTTCCCTGATTCCTTCTTTCCCCTTTTCTGTTTCTTAGCGATTCTGAAAAGGTAGAAGATGAAACCGAGGAAAAGAAGGACGAGGATCAGCCCGTCGATCCTGCCTATCACGAACTGATCGCCTGTGAAGTCGAGGAAGTTCAGGGAAAGGATGATCATTACGATCCCGGCGAGTATCATGAAGGGCGTTTCCTTCCGGATGGTGGATTCCCTCACCGAAAGCGGGAATATTATCGCTGTGATCCCGAGTATGAGGGCTATGTTGAGTATGTTGGAGCCGATCACGTTGCCTATCGAGATTCCCGGGCTCCCGAAGAAGGATGCCAGCGTGCTGACGGCAAGCTCGGAAAAGGACGTCCCGAAGGCGACTATGGTGAGGCCGATTATCAGCGGGGAGATTCCGAACTTGGTCGCCAGTTTCGAGGCGCCGTCCACCAGACAGTCCGCCCCGTTCACGAGCATGATCAGGCCCGGGATGAAGATTATCCCGAAGTTTACGGGATTTGGTATTGTCAGAAGTCCGACTGCGAAAAGTAT
>CAZEXF010000053.1:0-7967 GCA_964516855.1 uncultured archaeon
ACATAGTATTGGCGATCCCCACCGCGCCCACCAGGAGGGAGACCGCGGCTATCGCGGCCAGGAAAAGGGTCATGGATTCCAAGGTGGAACTTATGGTCTCCTGCATCGAAACCGCGGAGCTCACGGTGAAGTCCTTGGTCCTGTTGGTCACGTGGCGGGAAAGCATGAGCCTGGATTCTATGTCCGCCATGGTCTGCTCTATGAGATTCTCGTCTGCCACCTTAACCGTTATCGAGTCGAGCTCCTGCTCCCCGACGTCTTCCAGGACGTTCCTGGCGGTCTCCATGGGCATTATGACGGAACGGTCGTTCCCCCCTCCGAAGCCGCTGCCGCTCTCCTTGAGTATCCCCACTATCTTGAAGTTCGAGTCCTCTATCGTTATTATCCTGTTGAGAGCCAGCGGCTGCTTGAAAATTCCGTTAGCCAGGCTGTTCCCCACCACGACCGCGTTGTAGTCGGACGGCCCCAGGAAGCGGCCGGACTCCAGCTCCGAGGTGGTGATCTCGTTCCATACGACCGGGTCCACGCCCTCGACCGAGACGCTCGCCTTTTCCGCGAGATAATATGCCTCCCCCCTGCCGGAGACCGTGCCCGTGGCGTACTGTACGTTATCCACGGTCCTTATTACCTGGACGTCCTTCGAGGTCAGGTTCTTTGCGCTTGACGAAGCGCCGGAGGAGAACCTTTCGATCATGATTCCCGGGCCCCCGCTCCCGAATTCCCTGAACGCCCCGGAGGCCCTGGAGTACCCGGGAGAGACCGTGATTATGTCCGCTCCCAGCCCCCCGAGCCGGCTCTCCACGGTCTCCTGCATCGACTCCCCCATGGATATTATCGCAACTACCGCAGCCACGCCTATTATTATGCCTATTATTGTGAGCCAGCTTCTCAGCCTGCTGTGAACCAGTATGTTCGTGGCAAGCTTCAGGGACTTCCTGGTCTTCATGCGGTCACTCTTTTTTCTTCTTCCTGAATCTTTTCCTGAGATATTCCCTCTTCCTGTAGCAGACCGCTCCGGCCACGATCACGACTGCCAGAGCGGCGTACGGGATCCATGAAGCGAACGGGTTCGCCCTCTGCCTGAACGCGGCGTATTCCGTTGCCGTGCCCGCGCTTGCCGTGCCGGTGGTGTCCGTGCTGATCGACCTGAACTGGATCGGGACCGACTTCTCGATAGAGTGCCTCTTCCCCGCCGTGTCGGTGTATTCAATCAGGACCCCGAGACTGCTGGACTGGGACGGCACGTCCGGCTGCTCCCCTGCCTCCGCTGTCCTGTTTATCCTGAATCCCGTAGAAGGCCTGGACTGGCTGATCTGGAACGACACTATCGTGTAGTCGCCCCTGTCCAGATTGCCTATTATGGAGGACGTGCTCCCGCTCACGGCGAAGTTCTCCTGATCCGGTATTCTCACGGTGACAGAATATGCAGGATTGTTTCCCGTGTTGGCTACGGAGAGGGACGTCTGCCCGGCCGAGCTTTCGGAGAAGGTCACGTCGAAATCCGTCTGCCCCCCGATGAAGATTCCCGCCTTCGTGTTCATCTCCTGGGAGGTTCCGCTCTCCGCCTCGAACGTAAGGGTCAGGTCGAGCTGGTAAAGCCCGGGAACAGTATTCACGTCCGCGACCACGGTGTATTCCGCGTCCACGGATTCCTCCACGTCTATGTATTTTATGTACTTGGTGTCGTCGGAATACACGGGAAGTATCACCCCGTTCTCCTCGTTCCACGAGAACACCAGGTTCTGCAGCGGGGACGTCCCTACGTTGGTTATGGTGAAAGTCAGGGGGGTCTCCTCCCCGGGCGTGATGATAGACTTGTCCACATATATTATCTGGGCGTATTCCGCCCCGGTTATCTCCACGCTGAACGAGTCCGTGACCGCTATGTCGGAGCCCTCCTCGCTCCTTTTGAGTTCTATGTTGCTGTATCCCTTCACAGCGTCCCTGTCCACCCTCACCTTGTATTTCAGGGTGACGCCGTCGGCCCCCTGCTGGTATGGCCTCAGGGCGTTTACCTTCTTCACGTAATCCTCCCCGGGTATTTCCGTGAAGGGGTATTCCGTGATCAGCCGGAACTCCAGGTCTTTCGTTGCCTGGCTTCCCGTGTTCTCGACCAGGAACCTGAGCTCCACTATCTCCCCCGATTTTGCCGGGTCCGGGGTCTGGCTCACCAGTGAAACCCCGACATGGGCCGACGTGAGGTCTGCCCTCGCCAAACCAATGAATCCGGCTGCAAAGACGAGCAGCACGAATCCCGCTAAAAATATTCCTTTATTCATAATCCAAACCTCCTCTGTCTCTGAAATCGATTATACCGGCGCAAAACTCGTGGCCGGGATCAACATTCCTGCAGTAGTACATGCACTCGAACATGCGCTCCCTGCAGTATTCGTTCACCTCCTCCTGGCTTCCGGCGTTTTCAAAGAAGCCCGAAACCCTGCTTATGTTCTCCCCGTCTAGGGTGAAATTGGTGAGGTTCCATCCGGGAGGCATCCTGCCCCAAGGCCTGTGATCATCCACATTAACGCACCCGGATACGACAAATACGGACAGAACAAGTGAAAGAACCAGGATTCCCTTCATCTTCCCTTCCTCCCTTCACCGGAATTTTCCGTGATTCTTTCTATCCTGCCGTCCTTCAGATGGACCATCCTGTCGGAGTTCTTCGCGACGTTCAGGTCATGCGTCACCATTATTATGGTTTTTTTCTCGTCCCTGTGGATCTTCCTGAAAAAATCCATGATGAAATTTCCCGTCTTGCTGTCAAGGTTTCCCGTCGGCTCGTCCGCGAGTATCACCTCCGGATCGACTGCCAGCGCCCTGGCTATGGAGACCCTCTGCCTTTCCCCTCCGGAAAGCTGGGAAGGGAGATGTTTTATCCTCTTCTCAAGCCCGACAGCCCCGAGAAGCCCGAGGGCCTTTTTCCTCGCATTAGAATCGTCGACGTCCTGGAAGGCGAGGGGAAGCATCACGTTCTCCAGCGCGTTCAGGGTGGGGATGAGGTTGAACTGCTGGAACACGAAACCTATCTTCCGGCCCCTTGTCATGGCAAGCTCGGACTCGCTCAGGCCTGAAATATTCCTGTTGTCGAGAAGGATGCTTCCCCTGCTCGGCAGGTCCAGGCATCCGACAAGATTCATCATCGTGGATTTTCCTGACCCGCTCGGTCCCACTATGGCAAGGAATTCCCCCTGCCCGATCTCCAGGTCAATCCCTCTCAGGGCGGGGACCTCGACCTCTCCCATCCTGTAGACCTTCCAGACGTCCCTCAGGCTTATTATCTTGTTTTTCATGGTCTTTCCATTGTAATAAATAATGGGAGGGCTCACCCCTCCGAAGGAGGACTGCATCCGCAGACCCTCATGCAGAAGTCCTCAGGGGGTGTCATGGGCCCGTGACCCATTCCGGGACCGTGTCCTCCGGGCGGTCCCATCCTCCTGAACATTCCTTCCATGTCAAGTCCGAGCTGCTCCCTGATCCGGGCTGCAGTCTCAGTGTCGCCGTTCTGGACGGCCTGGTGGAGCTGGGAATACATCTGGAAATTCTCCTCGTTTATGTTCTCGAATATCTTTCCCCTCATGGGAAGGTCGTTCTCCTCCCTTATCCTCAGCCATTCTTCATAATCACCGCTCTCGATTGCCGCGATCATCTGGTTGTGGATCTCCTCGTCATAGTTGAACCCCTTCCAGGGGTGGTCGCCCATTGCCGCGAAAGCGAATCCCATCGTGGCGATCAGCGTCAGGGAAAATACCGCCATTATCGCAATCAAAGGTTTCCTCATTTTCATCACCTCTCTCGATACGTTGTGTGAAACCATATATATCCTTTCGTGTAACCATGGTTTCATCCGGTGAAACCATGACCAGGGATTCGCAAAGCATAAAATTCCGTGCATCCAAAATAATGCATGAAGGAAGGTAACCTTATCGGCATCATAATAATAGTGGCATTCGCCATTTCCATAACCTTCGTGACCATGCAGATGGTGATGAACGCCTCCGAAACGCTCGACCCGGAACTGATCGGGACGATGACCACCGAGGAGATCCAGCTGTATCTCGCTGAAAGGGGATCATCTGATCTCACACTTCTCTACCTTCTCCCCCTGCTTGCATTTTCAGGATTAATTGTGGGGGTCGTTTCATATCGCTTCATGAGTAACGGGCAAATACCTAAGACCGAGACATCCAAAGGAGAGGGGAAGGTCATCCTGAAATTCCTCGGATCAAATGAGAGGAAAGTGGTGGAAAGGCTGCTGGAATCCGGGGGGAAGTGCCAGCAGATCGAGCTCTCCAGGCTTCCCGGCCTTTCGAAGGTCCGGACCCACAGGATCATCAGGGACATGGAGAGGAAGGGGATCATTCGAAAGGAGAAGTACGGGAAGGTCAACCTTATCGTGCTGGACAGGAAGCTTCTTGATTCTTTGAAAAAATAAAAAATCCCGAGGGAGAGATTTGTTCCAGCCCTTGCATTTTGGGATCTCAACCCTTTGCGACATGCGTTGCGTCCGTAAAGGGCTGATTGAACTCTCGACCTATCGGTTTCTTTCGAGCGACTGCGATTGGCAAGCACATTCATAAAACCGAAGTTTATTTCACCATGCGCCCGTCTACAGCCGATCGCTCTTCCAGATTGCTCATCCGTTCGAGAATCCCGAAGGGATTCTGAGCTACCTCGGGTTTATAGAATAAATAGTGGAAAGTTAATTTAAATGTTTGATCAATTGGGATTTTTCTAGATGGAATTGAGAATGAACAGCTTCTCCTTCAGGCCTCTTCTCGGGGGATTTGTCAAGAAATGGGAAATCTCCGGGTCATGCACTATTTCCCTTTTCAGGGCTTCTTTATTGCCGCAGTCTTTCAGGAGACAGGGGTCATTCGCATGTTTCTTCAGCGCTTTATGGAACGGCATGTCAACCGGATTGGATCTGGGCTCGAATATGTTGCCATTTTTTTCTATGTAACAATCCATCTGGGCAATACGGTATATGTCAACGTGCCCGGGGCTGGAACCGAGCATGGGGGCATATTTTTTCGCATCCCTTTTTGCAATCGAATAGATAAGTAACTCCTTTAATCCCATAACGGAAAGGCCTACAAGAGTCGAAAAGCCCACTATTTTTAAACCGTTTATTAGAATGTTGCCGTAATCCACAGACATGTTTCAATTTTAATACCAGTCTTTAAAAATCTGGCCCGGCGCTCACTCTACTATCACGGGGCTGGAATAGA
This sequence comes from uncultured archaeon, assembly GCA_964516855.1. Classification (GTDB taxonomy): domain Archaea; phylum Aenigmatarchaeota; class Aenigmatarchaeia; order QMZP01; family QMZT01; genus CAZEXF01. The sequence continues at coordinate 5,232 of CAZEXF010000053.1, forward strand.
CCGAGAACTTCCTGTTGTCCTCGTTCCGGTAGGAAAGGTTCGCCCTGGGCATCTTCAGGGATGCCTCCACGAGGGGCTTCAGCTTGTAGGTGAGGAGGATGTCCCCTCTCGCCTTCAGGTCTCCCAGCCTCCAGATCAGCTCGGTTCCCGCCTCGGTGACCCTGACCATGGGCTTGGGTCCCTCGAACCTCTCCACCACCCTGGCGAGTGGCGAGATCATGTCCTTGACCATGACGTTCTTGAGGTCCCTGGAAAGGGATCCCTTGACCTCGAGCACGATCACGTGCTCGTTGGTCTTTCTCTTCCTGACGTAGTGCTTTCTTATCCCCGGCTTTGACATCCTGACGACCGAAATCCCGATAACGCCGAGAACGATGATCGCGATCACGAACCAGGCGACGTATCCGGGCCAGTACTCTATCCTGTATCTTATCTCCTGGGAATCGCCGACGGCAAGCCCGCTGAGGGACCACCTGTAGGTCACCTGGGAGTCCTCGTCGAGCATCTCTCCCTGGGGCTCGTCCTCGAAGGTGACCCACTGGCCGGAAGGCAGGGTCTCCCTCACCACGTAATCCTCATCTATGTTCCCCCTGTTCTCCACAAGAAGGACCACATCCTCGAAGAAGGGGTTCGAGTTCGTCCTCTTGACCGTTACCACGTTGTGGTTCGGCTCGATGCTGAAGGTGCCGTCCCGGAAGATGTTGTAATCTTTCAGGCTGATCTGCACGGTGTATATCCCGGAGGGAAGTCCGCTCACTTGGAAAGATCCTGTTATCGTTTCCGTTCCCTCGACGTGCTCTTCGGAAGAAAGCTGCCTCACCCTGTTGCCCTTCCCGTCGATGACCTCGATCAGTGTTTCAATGTCCCTGGGCTCGAAGGAGAATATCTCCGCCTCGATCTCGACCCTGTCACCGGTCCTGTATACCTCGAAAGACCTGATGTCGACCTCCTTCGGGGGGTTCACGGAAAGGATGACGTCCGCGGAATCCCTGTTCTCCTCGTCGCCGGGGGCGTATACCTCGATGTCGTAACGGAAGATTCCGTTGTTGTTCGGGTATATCTGCATCTCAACTTCTTTCGATTCCCCCGGCCCGAGTTTGAAGAAGAGGGTGTCGAGGCTTATCCATTCAGGATTCGGTCCGGAAAAACTGATGACGAAGGATTCCGCTTCCTCCCCGTCGTTCAGGACGTTCAGGCTGAAGTATGCGATCTCGTTCACGACGGTCGTGGAGGATGCAGGATCGCTCGTGATCTCCACGGCCCCGGCATTGAAAGGAACTATCAGAAGCATCGCCAGAACGATCAATATTTTTCTCATGCTGTTTAGTTATTTTTTAAACTTATAAATTTTCTTTTATCCCAGCAAGGGTTCAAGTCGGTATCATCCGCAGAAAAGGCATAACAACATATTTCATAAGAATAATTTGTGAACATATTTATTTAATACGGTGGGGCAAATATCTATTATGAGACCCGTTCTGATAGTGAACGCCAAAGCAAAGAAGGAGGGCGTAGGGAGAAACGCGCTCAAGCTGGCAAAGGCGGCCGAAAGTGCGGTGAAAAAAACGGGAAAGAGAATAATCATAGCCTTCCAGCCTTCTGACATATGGATGGTGACCAGAAATTGCAAAATCCCTGTTTTCGCCCAGCACGTCGACCCGGTCGATTTCGGGTCGCACACGGGACACATCCTTCCGGAGGCGGTCAAGAAGGCGGGGGCGTCGGGTACCCTCATCAGCCATGCGGAAAGGAGGCTCGACCTGGGCACCATCCTGAAGACGGTGAAGAAATGCAGGTCGGTGGGGCTCACCAGCGTGGTGTGCGTCCCTGACATGAAAAACGTCCGAAAGATCGCCGAAGCGGGGCCCGACTACATCGCGTTCGAGGATCCCAAACTCATAGGGACCCTCAAGTCGATTTCCCAGCTGGAGCCTAAATCGGTCGAGGATTTCGCTAAAATGGTCAGGAAGGCGAATCCGAAGGTGGTGCCCCTCTGCGGCGCGGGTGTTGCAAGCAGGGACGACGTCAAGGCCGCCCTGAGGCTCGGAACCCCGGGTGTGCTGGTTGCGACCGCCGTCGTCAAGGCGAAAAACCAGGAAAAGGCAATGGAGGACCTGGTCGGGGGGTTCGGTTGAACATGTTCGGGAACTACCTCTGGGCCACCTCCAGGAAGGAATGGATAAAGGAAAAGCCGAAAGGGTGCATCTTCTGCGGTATTGCGAGGGACGACCCGAAGATACCGAAGAAGGTGCTGCACAAGGACGAGAAGCTCATGGTGATAATGAACGTATTCCCCTATAACGTGGGACACCTGCAGGTCGTTCCCATAAAACACGTCGAGACCCTCGGGGAGATGGAAGATGGGGAGATGACAGATCTTTTCAGGATGGTCAGGAAGGCGACTGTCCTTCTGAAGAAGACGCTACGTCCCGAGGGTTTCAACATAGGGATAAACATGGGGGGAGAGGTGGCAGGAGGATCGATAGGGCATATCCACGTCCAGGTGGTCCCGAGATACAAAAAGGACCTGGGATTCATGGAGGTCACAGCGGACACCAAGGTGATGCCGGAGTCCCTTGAAGAGACCTACAAGAAACTGATGAAGAAGGCCGATATTCTGAAATAGGCGTCTGCATCAGGCGTTCAGCCTGTTCTTGAGGGAATCTATGTAACTCTTTGCCATGTCGAACTGACCAGACTTCATCTTGTCCTTTGCCAGGTTGAGTTCGAGCTCGA
>CAZEXF010000054.1:0-7815 GCA_964516855.1 uncultured archaeon
GAAGGGAGAAATGCGTGTCGTTAGTCGTCCCCGGCTCCGTGGCCCCCCAGGAAATGGAATTGGGGTTCACGTCGATTCTCGTCTGTGCCCCGACTTCAACGTCCACGGTGACCGTGTCAGTGTCAGTATCGGCATTTCCCAGGCCGAGAAGAACCAGTGAAAAGACAAGCACCCCGATAATTAATATGTTTAAACCCCTTTGCATGGTAATAATTTAGTTTAAATGATATTTAAGCATTTCCTTTGTATAATCTTAAAATTCCAAATTCCAAAAACAATTCTCCAAATTCCAAAAACAATTCTCCAAATTCCAAAAACTATACAGTATGCCGGTTTATTCCCGCCATTTTTTCCAAATCCCGGAAATTTTCCTTCAAAAATACGCTTTTATATCAAGGATATATGATTTCATCATGGGAAGAAAACCAATCAGGATGCCCGTCCAGGATGCCGTCATAGACATACTGGACAATACGGATTTCCCCCTGAGCTGCAACGTCCTAAAGAAGGAGATAAGGAAGAGAATGGGAAAGAACATACATTTCGACACGGTCAAGAAATATCTGGAAGAGCTTGCCAGAAAAAACCTTATATTCAGGAAGGAGCTGCCACCGGCAAAAAAGGAGCACAGGAAAGGGACGGTCCTTTACTCCAAAAAGCCTTTTCCGGTAAAATGGTAGCGGTTTCTGCCGGTTTTTATTGATTACCGGAATCTGCCGAAACGCACAATATGGGGCCGAATTTCCCACCAAAGCCACAACATACGGTATTTTATTACTGGAAAAGGGAGAAAAAAGCTTTTTATATCAGATTATCAAGAAAGTTATGCCCATGAACCAAAATTCGCTTCTCGGGGAGATAGTAGACCATGATGTCAGGACAGAGGCCCTGATAAAGCCCGAACTTATCTTGCAGGAACTGGACAATACCGATTTCCGCATGCTCAGGAAGTTCTACCTTGCAGGTCCGAGACCCCATGACACCTCAATGTACGTCCAGGTGGTCATGAAAAGGGATCTCGAATCCGACGGGGGGGTAAGCCTTTCGGTGAGGGCGGTCGGCCTCAGGCTGAAGAAACTGGTGGGACTCGGACTCCTGAAGGAGGGCGGGGCAAACCCCAAGATATACTGCCCGAAAGAGGATCTGAAGGTTTTCATACGGAAACTGATAGGCATGTATTCAGCCAACTTGGGAATAGATCACATTTAAAATGTTTCCCGACTAACATATTTTATGAAAAAACTGGCGGGTGTCCTGTTGTTTCTCATCACCTTTTCGCTACTGAATACGGGCGCCCTTTCCCTGTCGATAGGCATCGCCCCTCCGGCGGACGATCTGGGAGTGGTGAACAGGGGGGAGAAATACATAACGGATTTCTATCTGATCACTGACTACGAAAAGGATCTTATGGCGGACCTGGAACTGGCGCCGATAGGTTCCGGTTTCCTTGATCCCAGAAGGGTGATAATAACGTATGAATTCGTGCCTGAGGAATGTTCCGAAGAGGACATCACGAAATGGATCAAGCTGATCGAGAACCCCGTGCTGCTGAAGCCGGAGAAGAAGGGATACCTCCTGAAGGACGGCAAGCACGTGAATGCCAACAAGCGGGTATCTGCAATAATCGAGATACCCGAGGACGCCGATCCCGGCTACCATGCCGCCTTCATCGAGCCGTCACCGAGAATAACGCTCCAGACCACCGGGCTCGGATCAACGATGATATCAGTTGCCAGGCTCATACTCGCCTTCAGGGTTTCCGGGCAGGCGGTCAGGTCAGGATTCATAGAGGGATTCGAGTCCCAGAGGACAGACCTGTCCACGGAAAGGATAAATATCAACTTCCGTAACAACGGCACCACCACGCTGATAGTGAAGGCGAAGAACCTTGGGATATACAGGGGAGAGGAGCTGCTGAAAACGGTAAGCTCCAATTTCGCCGAGGTGAGGCCGGGGAAAACCGTGTCCCTCATCGCGAACCTGAACGTGAGATACATGGAGCCCGGAGAATACAGGATAGCGGGAACGGTATCCTGGACGACCGGCCAGGATGCCGGGGAGGGGACGATCACCATACACGAGCCCCCCGCAGTCCCGGTAGGTAAGATAATAGGCGTTCCGGAAGGGGGATTCCCATACTGGGTCATATTCCTGGGCCTCATAATAATAGGCCTTTTGATGCTATACAGGTTGAAAAAATGAAAATTGCCATCTTAATATTAGTGCTGCTGGTACTGGTGGGGGCAGCCTTTGCGATGAACAGCGTCAGCAGCTCTGAGAAGGCCTACCCATTCACTTTCATGGTAGTCGGAAAAAACGATACGGACGATTTCAGGATAGGGGTCTCGGTCGATCCGGACACGCTCAATTTCGGGATCCTTCCAATCGGATCCTCTGCCAGCAAGTTCATACTTATCGAAAACCCCGATGACAGGCCGGTGAAGGTCCATGTACAGGCGGAGGGAGATTTTCCCGGCAAAATAAGCTATGACAGGGACAATTTCGTGCTAAACCCCGGGGAGCAGGAAAAGGTCGTCATAACGGCAAGGGGTACTGAGACCGGCAACTTCTCCGGAAACATAGTTATCGGGCTTAAGGGAATAAAATACGGGTGGTTGGAATGGATTCTTCCTCTTGTCTGAAGGTCTTTCTGTCCGGGATCATCCTATTAATCCTGATTTCGGGCACGGCCACGTCATCCGTTATAGAAGCCAGCGTACGGGAAACAATAAAGGGCCAGGTTTCCTACCTGAACATCACGGAGAAAGCCTACCAGAAATTCCGGATATTCTGGGAGAACACGGGTTCTGTTCCCTGCGAGGTGAGGATAAGGATGGACATTTACAGGAAAAACGGGAGCGAGGTGGTCTATTCCGGCTGGAGCGGCAAAAAACCGATCATCAACTCGGAAGAGAAGGAATTCGTCATCTATTCCTCTGTCCCCGAGGGGGACTATTCCGCCGTTCTCAGGGCCTACCAGTGCAACGAAATCCGGAACATCGGGCCTTACGGCTTCCATTCGGAGCCCTCTGGAGGGGGGTCCGGCGTACTGGAGATAGTGGGGCTGAACGCCTATGAAGACGAGATGGAGGTGTTCGTGAGGAGCAGCGAATACATGGAAAACGCATATGTCGTTCCGGATGGCTACCCGCTCGGATGGATAGTGGAGTCGGGGGAGACGGGGAACCTTTATCCGGGAATGACAAAGTCCGTGCTGATAGGATACGATCCCGGGGTATGGACCGAGGATACGATCAGGTTCAAGGCGGTGAGCGAAGACGGTTCCCACGAGGATTACGGGGAATTCACGATCAGGAGGATTTCCAGGATTTTCAGGTTCCTCCCTTTGGCCTTTCCTGCCGTGATCATTTTCCTCGTCCTTCTCTGGCTTTCGGGCGGGCCGGCCACAAGGCGTTAATTAATGGTTAATTAATGTAATGATTTTATTAATTTTGGAATCAATTTTTGAATATGGAAAATGTCGAAAGGATTCTGGCCGTGGTTTCCGGCAAGGGGGGCGTGGGGAAGACGACGTTCGTGTCCAATATGGGGCTGGCACTCACCGAAATGAACGAGACCGTCACCCTGGTCGACGGCGACTTTTCCACTTCCAACCTCGGCCTTCAGCTCGGCCTTTTCCAGTTCCCAGTGGGGATACAGGACGCCCTGAAGGGAAGGATAGACATAGAGAGCGCCATGTACACCCATCCCTCCGGCCTGAGGATAATCCCGGCCTCGGTTTCCCTCAAGTATCTGAGGCAGAAGCTCAGCCCTTTCAGGCTGAGATCGGCCCTCACCAGGATGGAAGGCCTTGTCATGATCGATTCGCCTCCCGGTCTCGGAGACGACGCCTTCTTCGTCCTGAAGGCCTGCGACGACGTCATGGTCGTCACCAATCCCGAGATACCCGCGGTGACGGACGCGCTCAAGGTGATCGAGGTTGCCAGGGAGATGGGCAAGGAACCGGCCGGGGTCATAATCAACCGCGTAAGGGGTAAGCACGAACTTTCCAGGGAGGAGGTGGAGGAGATGTGCGGCACCAGGGTGGTGGGAACGATACCGGAGGATGATTCCGTCAGGAAGGGCCTGTACGAAAAGGTCCCTGTCCTGAGATACAGTCCCTGTTCCCCCGCCTCGGTTGCCTTCCGGAGGATCGCCTCCGGCATGATGGGGCAGGACTATTCGCCCCCGAGATTCCTGAGGCTGAGAAGAATGTTTGGTGTGGGCTGATGAAAAGATTTTTTCCCTTGCTGCTGATCGCGATCCTGATCTCCTTTCCCGCCAGGGCAGAGGCCCTTCAGATAACGGGGGTATCTTTCGACCAGGAGGTCTGGCTCGGGGATTCCATCGGTCTTGAATGCGAGTGCAACGATACCGGGAACGTCTCCGTGTCCGGGGTAAAGGCCAGGATAACCGGCCCCGTGACCCCTCCGGACATCGACATGGATCTGGAAGGGGGAAAATACCGGGCGTCATGGCTTCCTTCGAAACAGGGAAAATACGTTATCAATCTCACCTGTACTGGCGAATCGCCCAACGGAACGGTGACGGCCGTCTCCGGTCCCCGTCAGTCAAGCGTCAGGATGCTCGGACTCGGGCTTATGGGGATGGAACCTTCCTCCCTCTTCACGGACACGGACCAGATGATATTGTACATGAACCTCACGGAAATCAGCGATTCGGTGATCCCTGTGGATGATCCCAATGAGGTGGAATGGGAGGTCCGCCTTGGCCAGGACCATCTCGATCCGGATTACGTGTATGACAGTGACGGAAGGATTTGGATACTGGCAACGGACATGCCGGATTCCGGACCCGGAACGTATTCCCTGGAAATCAAGGCCTCCTATGAGGGGAAGAACGTCAGCTACCAGACCGAAACGGAAATCTTCGAGGCCCTTGAATTTTCCATACTTTCCGTCTCCCCTCAAAAGCCCCTGAAGGGGGATGAGATCACGGTGAATCTGAAATCCCAATACAGGGATGCAAATGTCCTGGGGGATTCCTCCGTAAGGGTATGGATAGGGGACATGGAGATAACGGGGTTCACGAAAAACGCGGAATCCCTCGTTTTCCCCCTGCCCGACATATCGGCTGGCTCGAAGGAGATTAAGGTGTCCCTGGCCTACGGGGGGTTCCATGAAATGACCGATACCTGTTTTTTCGACATAACCGTCCCGGTCTCGGGAAGGATAACCGATGCCGACGGGCTGCCGGTGAAGGGCAAGCTTACGTTCGAGAAGGGCACCTTCAGCGAGACGTATTCCCTGAAGAACGGGGAATATTCCCTGAGGGTGCCGCCCGGCGAATACGACCTCACGATAGAGAACATGGGAGACCTGAGGAAGCTGAGTTTCGAGAATTTCGACATGGGGGAGCACACGTCCACGTTCATGAGGTATGACGACATTTCCGGTCAGGTGAGCCTTCCGAGAATGAGTATAGCCTCAGCCTTTGCCGTCGAAGTCTACCGTTATTTCCTGAGCGCCCTAATGGAGATAAAATACGATGCCAGCAAGGTGGGGAACGAGGAGGACCTCCGCATATACACCTGCAAAAACTGGAATTTCGACGGCAGGGTGTGCAATTCGGAATGGGAGGAGATATCCGGGAGGATCGACGGGGGGAACAACATAGTCGAGATAAGCACCGGCCATTTTTCCGCCTTCGTCATAGCGGAGGAGGAAGGTATGGTTATAGAGGCGTCCATAGACAAGGAGGAGTATTTCATGGGCGAGGATATCGAGGTGCTGGGAACCGTCAGGACTGAAGGAGGGACAAAGATACCCGACGCTCCCGTGACGATCGAGATGGGGACGGACAGGAGGTCGGTAAGAACCAATTCGCAGGGGGTGTTTTCCGCGAAGCTCTATGCCCCCATGGAAACGGGAGAGTTCGAGATATACCTGGAATCCAACCTTTCCCTGACCACGGAACTCGGAATGACCCTTTATTTCAGCACCTATGCCAAGGACGAGCTGTCCCTGCTCCTTCCGATGGAGACCGAGATAGCCGCCGGGGAGGAGAGCCACGTGACCCTGACCGTCCTCAATTCGGGGCAGTCCACCCTGAACAACCTGACGGTTTCCGTCTCCGGGGTTCCGGATGAATGGCTGGACTATTCCCCGGTATCCTTCAGCTCATTGAGTTCTGGCGACAGCGAGAACATCGACATCATGATCAGCCCCCTTGAACCGGAGAAATCATCATACGTTCTCACCATAGACATAGGCACGGACGAACTGGAAAGGACCGAGAGCCTCGAGATCGGGATAATGAACGAAACCGTGGAAGAGAAGGAAGAGGAAGATCACGTGCCCGGCCTTTTCACGTCCAACTTCGTATCCAGCACGAACGACCTTCTGAACGTGATCTCCATGGCGGCCGCATTCTGCGTTCTCCTGACAGCCTTTTTCGCCAAAAGGCACTCCGGTTCCTCGAAAAAGAACACGAAGATTTCCGCCCTTATCGGGAACATAAGGGACGAGGTCCTTAAGAAGGACAGGCCCAAAAAGAGGAGAAAAAGATAGCGTTTCCTCCCTAACATTTTTAATATAAATACCGAAAACATACGTGGGATAAGCATGACGAAAGAGGACATCAGGAAGAGGAGGCTGAAAGACCTCGTTGAAGAGCTGGAAAAGGTCAGGGGAAGGCATACCGAACTGGTCTCGGTCTACGTACCCGCCGGATACAATTTCAACAAGGTGGTCGAGCAGATACGCAACGAGCAGAGCACCGCCCAGAACATCAAGTCCAAGACGGTGAGAAAGAACGTGACGGGCGCTCTCGAGAAGATACTCCAGCACATGAGGCTTTACAGGCAGACGCCCGAAAACGGCGTTGCGATATTCGCCGGTAACGTCTCTGACAGGGAGGGCGTGACGGACCTCGAACTGTGGGCGATAGAACCGCCCGAGAAGCTTAACCAGAGGCTGTACAGGTGCGACCAGGCTTTCATTCTTGACCCCCTGAAGGAGATGATAAGGGAAAGGGAGATTTACGGCATAATCGTGCTCGACAAGTCAGAGGCAGACATAGGCCTCCTGCACGGGAAGAAGATACAGCACCTGAAGCACCTCGAATCGCTGGTCCCCGGAAAGACGGAGGCCGGGGGCTGGTCACAGCAACGCTATGCCCGGATAAGGGAGGGCCTCCTCAACGATTTTCTGAAGAAGGTGGGGGAGGTGGCCTCCGCCAAGCTCGGCGAGTCCAAGGACCTCCTGGGGATAATAATAGGGGGCCCGGGCCCCATAAAGGACCAGTTCAACGACGGGAAGTTTCTGAAATACAGCCTGAAGAAGAAGATACTGGGGACGGTGAACACCTCCTACACGGGGCATCCCGGCATCGAGGAGGCGGTGAACCGCTCGGAGGACCTGATAGCAGACGCCTCGGTAATGAAGGAAAAGAAGATCCTGAACAGGTTCTTCACCGAACTCGGGAAAGACACGGGCCTCGCAGTCTACGGGCTGAAGGAGGTGGTCAGGAGCCTCAGGGGCGGGGTGCTCGAGATGCTCCTGCTGTCCGAGGACTTCGACTGGAAAAAGACCATGTTCCGGTGCCCGAAATGCGGGGAGGAGACGGAAGAAATACTGAACAAGGACCAGCTTGACGAAAGGAAATGCAGGGAATGCGGCGAGACGCTCGAGGTCACCGCCGAGAAGGACGTGACCGACGACATAATCCGGAAGGCGGAAGAGATGGGGACGGAGGTGGAGATGATCTCCTCGGAAACGAAGGAAGGCTCCCAGCTGAAGGCGATGGGCGGGATCGCGGGGATCCTGAGGTTCAAAAGCGGTTGATATCGTAACA
>CAZEXF010000055.1:0-7543 GCA_964516855.1 uncultured archaeon
TCACGCACTTCATTATAACAAGTAACTATATGACCAGGCAAGACTTCCTTTAAACTAACATTTTTCGTTAAATAATAAACAAAAAGGGTTGTCATTTCCTGATTGTTTCTCGGCTTCTTTTCTCTGAAGAAATCTCTAAGAGGTGGTTGATGACTCTTTAAGTCCACCGGCAATGGAGGAGTATGGATTCCTTTCGGTTTTCCTTTTTTACCTACTGTTTTTTTCTTGGCAGTGGATTTTGGAACCGATGTTTCGGGAGGTTTGCTTTGTGTTCTTGGAAGCTCTAAATATCTTTTAAACTCATCCAAATGCTTCTTGACGAAGTCTTCACTGCCTTCTAACTCAATTGTTCCCTCATTAATGTTTATTTTCGCTCGCGTTCTTTCTGTCATAAGATATCAAATAGATTTAATACTTATATAATTATTGTTTAAACGCCCGCTACCATCTACGTTTCAGAATCAAATCTCTATTTTCTGCCGAGCCAAATTTCGTTTAACATCGGAATTAAGCGAAGTTCTGGCATTAGCCAGAATTTGGGCGTCTGGATTTTAGGATAAAGAGCCGCTTAATTCCTGTTATCGGAGTCGATTTAGCGACCGAGGGCGAAGCCCGAAGAGTGGGCGACCGTGATTTTTAAAGAATAAATAAGTAAACAATCATATGTCACAAGAAATGTCTAAAGAAGATTTGGAATATTATGATGAGTGCCAAGGATCCCGAACCCACCCGGAAACTACATCAAAACTATTAACCAAATTATTCAGGGCAAGGAATATAGTTTCTATTTTGGATTGTGGATGTGGCACTGGTGCTTATGCTATCCCACTAACAAAGGAAGGGATTAATGTAACCGCCATTGATATAAACAATTCTGTGATGAATAGGGCACAGGAGAAGGCTAATAGACAGGGAATTGGCATAAAATTCAAGAACGCTAACATGATCAACTATAAACCAAACAAAAGAGTCGGTGCAATAATTAGCATGTACAATACTATTTCAGTATTAACGAGAGACCAATTCAAAAAAACACTCAGAAACTGGCATGAAATATTGCCTCCCAAAGGATTGTTAATCTTTGATGTTTACAACTTCGACTATATGAAGAGGAAATACATAACAACCCGCTACTTAACCGATGCAAAACAAATAGGTAGCAAATTTTATGTTGTTTTTCATGACGACCGCCTCGATGAAAAAGAAAAAATTATGAGAGTCAAAATGGAAATATTCAAACAAACTAAATGGACCGACTTGAAAAAGGAAATATATCAAGAAAATTTGCAAATTTATTCAGTTAATGAACTGGAAAAAATTCTCAAAGAAATAGGTTTCAAGATATTAGAAAAACATGGCGGTTACTCGAAAAAAGGATTTCTACCATTCAAAAATGAAAAGAGTGAATTCATAGTAATCACGGCAGAAAAAATTAACCAATAAATCAGTCGGTCGCCCATTTCCGATAACAGGTATTAAACGAAGTTTTTTTCGTTTAATGGGGGATTTTCCTTGGTTAAGCGAAATAAAATTAATTATGAAAAAGGATAATATATTCTGATATGTCTCCGGAAGGCAGGAAAAGTCTTGTTTCTGGAAATGAAGATTTAATTGAGATGGAAAATCAGATGAAACTGCGCGGGTTTTCCAGAAAAACAATCAAATCTTATCTTTTCTATGCTTCCAAATTTATAGGATCCGGAAAGGATCCGGAGGAATTCATTCTGGAAATGATTGAAAGGGGGAAAGGAAAGGAAACTGTCAGGGTCGCGGGATTCTCGATAAAGTTTTTTCTCAGATGCTGCAGTAACAGGGAAGGGATAAACATGAAAATAACGGAACTCCCAAACGTTAAGCGAAGGAAAAGACTGCCTGATGTGCTTTCAACGAACGAAATAAAGGAGATGATAAAGGTCACCGAGAACCCGAAGCATCGGCTTGTTTTACAGATCCTTTATTCATGCGGGCTGAGACTCGGTGAATTAATTAAACTAAAATGGGAAGACATAGACTTTTCCAGAAACATGATTCACGTTAAATCAGGAAAGGGGGATAAAGACAGAATAGTCATGCTTTCAGGGAAAGTCAAAAGGTCATTGAGAGAATTCAGTGAAACCAAAGAAGGAATACTGTTTAAATCAATTAGAGGTAAGAAATACTCACCTAAAACTGTTCAGATGATAGTCGGTTCTTCTGCAAAAAAGGCCGGAATTTCCAAAAAGGTCACTCCTCACATATTGAGACATTCCTTTGCGACACATCTTCTGGAAAACGGAACGGATATCCGTTACATAAAGGAATTATTAGGACATTCCAATATAGAGACCACACTCATTTATACCAAGGTTTCTAACAGGGACATAAGCAGGATAAAGAGTCCGCTTGATGACCTATGAAAGGCGCTTATGTTCTCCTGATCAGGCTGAATTCGGACAAGTGGATAAAGGTCGGGTTTTTGGGGCCGGTCGAATTCCGGGGCGGTTGGTACGCCTACGTGGGGTCTGCCCTGGGCGGCCTGGAGAACAGGATCAACAGGCACCTGAGGAAGGACAAGAGGAAGCACTGGCACGTAGATTATCTCCTGGAGCACGGAAATGTCGAAAGTTCGTTCGTGAAGGAGAGCGGGGAAAGGGAGGAATGCTTTATTGCGAAATTATTTTCAGGGAGATTCGGTTCAGTCCCGAGGTTCGGGTGCTCGGACTGCAGGTGCGAATCGCACCTGTTCTATTCCAGGGACAGGGAAGGTTTTGAAAGGCTGGCCAGAGAAATAGGGATGAGGGAGTTCCGCTAGTACTCTTCCTCGTAGCCCGGCTCGGAGTAGGCCTCTTCCCCGTAGCCGGAGGAGGCGGATGCCTTCCGTTTCCTCATGAAGAGGACGATCCCGACGACGAGGATCAGGATGACTATGATTATTATCAGCCAGGTCAGGTCGAACCCGGGTCCCGGGGGCGTTGGGGTGATCGATCCCGACTCGGCCGCGTCTATCAGGGCACCCGCCTGGGCGAGCTTTATGCCGGCCTCGGCGTAGTCCCCTCCGTACTGGTCGCTGCTCGCCCCGCTGATCAGGTCGCTTATTTCCGCGTAGAGGTTCGAAGAAATCCGGTCCTGGATCAGGTCGAGGCTGTTCTGGGCGTCCGATATTTCCTGGGTGATGTCCGGGTGGCACCCGACGTTGAGGTAGACCTGGTCGGATTCCGATCCGCTCTGGAAGGTGATCGATCCGCTCGTCGAATACCTGGGCGTGAAAGAGAAGGATACGTCCTCGGTGTCGCCGGCTTCTATCGAAAGGTCCGAAAGGTCGATGTCGAAGGCGTCCTCTATGTATTCGAGGTTCCCGCCGATTGAGTAGCTGAAGCCGCTCATTTCCGAACTGCCCTTGTTCCTGAGCTTGACTGAAAGGGAGATCTCCTCCTCTTCGAGGCACTCGATGTTCCACATCTTCTCGCCGAGGGAGGTCTTGACCTGGAGGTTCCCGGCGGAAGGCTCGCAGGGAGGGCATTCAGCAGTTTCGTCGACTATTATGCTTACCGGTATGCCGAGGGAAACGTCGCCTGCCTTGACGGTAACGGTCCCGGCTATGTTGCTGTCCACCGACTGGATGCTGATCGAGAGGTCTGCTGTCTCCAGCCCGGAGAGGGAGGTCCTGGAAAGGGAGACCTCGGAGGCACGGACGGCCCCGGAGACGCTCAGGGAAAGGTTCAGGTCCAAGTCCCTCAGGTTCCGGATCGTCAGGATCCTGGAAAAGTCGGTGGATTTGTCGATCTTTTCTGACACCGAGGATGGTGAGGACTCGATGAGGTCAGAAAGGAAGAAGGATGAAGTCTTTTCGAGCGGGTAGGATGTCCGGACGGTATAGTTCCCCTCCGGCCACCCAGAGCTTGTCCGGACGTCCGCAGAGAACGAGCCGTCGGACTTCGGCGAGGCGGAAAAGCCGGCGGCCTTCGTCTTGTTCGGGAAAAGGATTTCACCTGTCACCGAATCCCCGTTCGTGTTTCCGGTGATGTTGACAGGTTCCCCGGTCCAGTACTCCGACCTTTCCGGGGATATCTCCAGATAGTCGGTGGAGGGGATGTAATACCTGAGCATGGCGCTTCCGGAAACGGACGAGCAGCTCCCGTCGCACGCCCTTATCATGACGTAGTATTCGCCGGAACTCTGGAAGGTGTGCTCCCCCATGTAAAGGCTCCTGTTCTCGTCGTAACTGACCGGCTTGTATGACGTCAGGGCGTTGAATTCCCTGTCCAGGACGGCGTAGGAGACCGAGTAGTCTGCCTGCCTGTACTGCCCCTCGAAGACCTCTGCCTTGATTTTCAGGGTGTTGTCCACTAGGTTCGTGAGACCGGTGGAGACGAACACGTTGGAGATGTTTATGGTGTCCGACATGTTTATCACGCCGGAGGGAGTGACCACGTTTATGAGTATCTGGTGCTCCCCCGTCTCGGTGAACGGGGAAGGCCCGCAGGACGCGTTCTCGTCCTCGTTCGAAAAGTAACAGTAGCCCTTCCCGTCCATGATGTTAAAAGATCCGATTCCCCTCGACCCTATGCCCACCACGGACCAGGTGATCCTGTAGGGCTTCTGGTAGGTGTCGGGGACGACCTTCATTCCAAGAGAGGAATTGGGCGACAGATAGGCCTCGTACGGGAAATAATGTACATCCGCAGCCGAGACCACTGAGGGTACGAGGAGCGCTGCCACTATCAGAAAGGAGACCAACACCCGATTCATAATTATAATTGTTGGCTGAGGTTATATATAATTTAATATAATTCTTAACCAAAGATAATTATGCACGAATTTTGCCTTCCGGTGGGACCCCAGCACCCCGCCCTGATCGAGCCGGTCCACCTGAAGCTGCGGGTGGACGGGGAGACCATCGTCGGACTGGACGACCTCCAGCTCGGATACAACCACAAGGGGATCGAGAAGTCCCTGGAGAACCGGATCTGGACGAGGGCGGTTTTCCTGAGCGAGAGAATATGCGGAATCTGCCTTCCGACCGACCAGGAAATCATCACTGACAGCGGGGATATCGTCAGGATCGGTGATTTTGCGGAAAGGCATATCGGTGGATCTGAAGAAAGATTCGTCTCGAAGGAAACCGACAGGAAAACAAGGATATTCGCAATGAAAGAATCGCGAATTGAGCCCGGGAAGATTACCCATGTCCAGAGATTCAGATCACCGGAAAGGATACTGGAGATTGAAACGCATTCCGGGCACGTTATAAAAGCGACCCATGCGCACAAGGTTCCCGTTGACACATTTGAAGGTAAGATTTATGTTACAGCGAAGGATCTGAAGAAGGGGGACATGCTGTATTCCGCGAGGAAATTCGATATCAGAAATGAATGGCGTCCGCTGATAATTGATCTTCTTCCGGATGATTTCAGCATAAAGCTTGAAAAAGGCGATCTGAAGAAATTCAATGAAAAATTGACCGGAAAATTCGGCAACCTTTCCAATGCCGGAAGGGAGCTGAAGATATACAGGACGAAATTCGGGATGAACCATATTAGGAACGGGATAAAAATCGGGGAATGCAGGTTTGCATGCAAAAAAGTCGGAATCGGCTGGAATATCCTGAAGAAGAAGATCAGGAAAGTGAGCAACGAAATAAATCATTTCACCCTTACAAAATCCCGTGTTGATAGGGGCTTGATGTATCTGCTCGGTCTCATCGCTTCGGACGGATGTTTCGGTAAGGTGAGAAGTACCGGGCAGAAGGATTACAGGCTTTCCTTCGTCAACAAGGAGAATGACCTTCTCGATGAGTTTGAAAAGGCGTATGAAAGGCTTTTTCCCGGGAAAAGGATTGAAAAGAGAAAACTGAAAAGCGGATCATATGTTTACAGGGTCTCCAATCCTATTCTCTCCGAAATTGCCAAATCCCTCGGATTCAGGGCATTGGGCAGAGAGGAAGGGGACCTGAAATCGCTATTCAAGATGCCGCGTGACCTGATATCGTCCTTTATCGGGGGGTATTTCGACGGTGACGGTCACTGCAAAATCCAGAACAAAAGTGTCATGATATACATTTACTGCAAAAACAGGGATTTCCTCGCAAGGTTTCAGATGCTGATGAAAAGGCTCGGGATCGCAAGCGCACTGAGGAAACGTGGGCCTTTCGGGTTCAAGAACGGCTATTCTCATGTCCTTAAAATCAACAACGCGGTGGATGCGAATTCATTTTCTTCTTTAATTGACAGCAGGCTTCCAAGGAAAAGGAAGGTTCTCAATGAAATCAAAGGGGTTTCCGGCAAGTCAAGAAGGTTCCATTCCCATTTTCAGATGGCTCCCCTCCAAGCAAACAGGTCATTCGGGATTCTGAGAAAGGAGCATGATATTCCCCTGAAAAGATTCCACTGCCATTCGCACCTGGCAAGGATCGAAAGTGGGAAAAGGGTGAACAAGGAAACGATCTCGTCATACCTGGATGAGATGGAAAACATCATAGGGAAGGGGAATGGAACCGAAAGTATCAGGGAATCGATTTCTCACGATTACCATCTGGACAAGATAGTAAGGATAAAGGAAATACCTAAAACGTCGGAATACGTTTATGATCTCACCCTGAACCCCGTCCACAATTTCGTTTTGAACGGCGGGCCGGTGGTTTCAAACTGCGGGAATTTCCATACTTCCGCGTTCACGCAGGGGGTGGAAAGCCTCTTGGACGTCAGTATACCGAAGAAGGCGGAATACATCCGGGTGATAATCTCTGAACTGGAGAGGATACATTCCCACATGCTGAGCCTGGGCCTGGTGGCGCACGAGATGGGTTTCGACACCCTTTTCCACTACATATTCAGGGACAGGGAGATCCCCATGGACCTGCAGGAGATGCTGACCGGGAACAGGGTCCACTTCAGCATGAACGTCATCGGAGGGGTCAGGAGGGACATCGACCTTTCCAAGGTGAAGGAGATGGAGGTAAAACTGGACGAGCTTGAGGACCGGCTTTGCCATTACGTGAACGTTTTCAAAAAGGACATCAGCGTAAGGAAAAGGACAAAGGGTATCGGGGTGCTCTCGGAAGAGAAGGCGAAGGAGCTGACCCCTGTCGGCCCGAATGCGAGGGCGTCCAACATACCATTCGATGTCAGGGAGGACAACTACTTCGGCTACAGGGATTTCGGCTTCAGGACGGTGACCGGGGAGGGAGGGGACGTGCTGGAAAGGTGCGTCGTCCGCCTGAGGGAGTGCCTGCAGTCCATCAAGATGATACAGTACGGGTTCTATTCCTTCCCCAAGTCCGGGGAGATCGCAAAGAAGCTTCCCCTGGCCATAAACGTGGAGAAGGGGAAGGAGACCGATTCCAGCGTGGAGGCCCCCAGGGGGGAATTGTATTACTATATAAAGTCGGACGGCGCGAAGCCCTACAGGGTGAAGGTCAGGACCCCGACATACGCGACCTTCCACATAGCGGAGGAGATACTGAAGGGGTACCAGATAGCCGACATACCGGTCATCGTGGCGTCCATAGACCCCTGCATGTCCTGCACCGACAGGGTCACCCTGGTGAACACCAATGGCAAGGAGA
>CAZEXF010000056.1:0-7452 GCA_964516855.1 uncultured archaeon
GCAATCACCCAGGAATAGCTTTTAATGACAATGACGTAATAATAGATGGTAAGAGCTCTCTGCCCAATGGAAGGATTTGGACACAAGATAATTATTTGGTATTAGATAGTCCTTCTGCCGGTTATAAGTTTGCGGTAGCAGGAAATGAAAATACCGCTAAAGTTTTAATAGACAACAACGGCAACGTTGGCATAGGGACGACGAGTCCTGGCAAGCAGCTGGAGGTGAACGGGACTTCCGGTTCTATCACATTCGATCCGGATGCGAGCACGCCCACGATCAACACCACGGCTTCGGCCAACCTGACGATAGCGAGCTCGGGAGGGGACGTGATAATAATAATCGGATAAGCCCTTCCGGAAGGAAAAGATATTAATATCAGAAATAATAATATCCCATGGAAAAGGCGGACAGGCGGGTGAAGGTCTACAGACTGGTAATAGCCATTCTGGTGATCTCCCTGATCGTCGTCGGGCTCAAGGACTTCATGGCTTTTGGAGGTTCGGGCGCGATGACCAAGGTGCAGAACGTATACGAGCTCCTCTCGGAAGGTAACGTGGAGATTCTCAAGGTGGATGAGCAGAGCGGCCTGTACAAGGTTCTGATGAGGGTGAAAACCGCGAATTCCGACAACCTTCAGGAGGTGTACGTCACGAAGGACGGCTCCCTGATCACGGACAAGATAATCGTGACCGACGACTATAAGGTGAGGCTGGAGAAGGAAAAGGCGTTCGCGGAATGCCTGAAAGAAAAGGGCGTCCTGATTTTCGGGCAGTCGACCGAGACGAATACCCTGTCCCAGCTGAACGTCCTTGGAAATTACGCATACAAGGTTTACGTGGACTGCATCGGGACAAATCTCGAGGTCTGCCAGCAGCTCGGCGTGACGGAGGTCCCCACCATCGTGGTAGGAAACAGCAGCGTGACGGGAGTTCACACTCTTGACTGGTTCGAACAGATGACAGGATGCGCGATGGAAGAGTGAATCTCCCTTTTGAATTCAAGTCATACAGTAATTCAATTAATTGTTGTAACAGGTTATTCATTTATTTCTACTTCACCAAGTATTCTACAGGCAGTTGGCATTATATAGTCTTGGGTATAAAATGAAACGGATGAAGTGTCTCGCAGGGTATGGATTTCTTTTCATTCTTATTGCATTTTTTCTCGGACTGGCCTTCCTTTCCTGCGGGGGAGACGCGGACATGTCCTGCTCGATCGAACAGGATTCGTGCTCCGGCGGGACGGACATCCTTCACGTCGAGAACGACACCGGGGGTTTCAACAACGCGCACGCGCAGCTCCCCGGCCAGACCGGATATGATTATCATCTCTGCTGCGAGACGACCGGGACCACCATAAACACCTCCTGCGGCGTCGCCTTCCTGGAGCTTTCGGCGCAGACGAACGCGCATGTCCAGGATCCCAACAACGGTTCCATAACACCCGATTACGGCTTCGATGCCTGCATGGGGAACGTCTCGGGGACCTGCCAGGTCGAGGAAGGCTCGTGCTCCGCAGGATACGAGTGCCTTCTCTCGATGGCATCATCGTCCGGCAACAACTACACGGATGCGCACGTAGGGGAATGCGGCCACTATTACCTTCAGGTATGCTGCGACATGAACTCCCCCCCTGTCATGATCACAACAAGGATTTCACCATCACCTATCGCTTATACGAACGAAACCCTGGAAGGCTTCTGCAACGCAACGGACGCGGACGGGGACAACGTCACCTATTACTACAGGTGGTATCTGGATGATTCCGTAAATGAAACGGGGAGAAGTTCGAACCATACAGAAGGAGTGGAAATTAACGTGAACAACGTATCGAACGAAACGACTTCGAGCGGCCAGAACTGGACGCTGGAATGCCTCGCCAGCGACGGGGTCTGGAACAGCTCCTGGATGAACAGCAGCGACACGGAGGTCAGCAACACCCCCCCTGTCCTGGTCAACGTTACCGAGGTCCATGACCCGATAATGGGAGGCGAGAACCAGACCATTACTCCCGGAGGGCAGGACGACCAGGACCGGGACGGCCTTTATCTTTACTGCTGCAACGATACCGTAAACAGCTGTACTCCTTCTTCCTCAAATGATGTATGCAACGGGGGATCATTCTCTTATCCCTATTCAGGAATGGAATGTAATTTCTCTGTTCCGTTAATGGACGGGCTTCTTTACGTGAGGTGCAGGACGTATGACGGCAGCGCATATTCATCCAACACAGCCTCCACAAACTTTACTGTGGATTCCAGCGGTCCCGAGGTTTACATCGACAACCCCCAGAACGAGACGTATTACACCAACAACGTCAGCCTTAACGTGACCGCAAGCGAAAACGCAAGCTCCTGCTGGTGGAACCTGGACGGGGGAACGAATTACACCATGGACAGCGCCAATGAGACCGTCTGGTACGATGTCATTGACACGGGAGGGGAAGGGACGTTCCGGTTATTCGCCTACTGCAACGACACGTCCGGGAACATGGGGGTCAACTCCTCCGTATTCTTCACCGTTTCCCTCTTTGACATGAAAATAACCAAGATACTGGATCCCTCCCGGCTGATCGCCCAGGAGTCCGAGACGGTGAACGTGACCCTGGAAGTCAAGGTTAACAAGACGACCAACGGGATACCGATGATCAACATAACCGAAGAGATACCCTATGATTTCGAATATCCAGAAACGGGGGACGTGAGGGTCTACTTTATCGACTATCTGCCTTACGACGTGATCGAAATAACCGGAAATTCGACCGTTTTCGTCGATACGGTCGACCGGGCCGGGAACGAAAACACGCTGCTGTATATCAACATCTCGAACATATCGGCCACGGACGCCCCGACGAATCTGATGGTAAACGACACCATAAGGGTCACCTACCTCATGAATTCGTCCCAGCTCGAGGGGAACGGGACAAGATACTTCTACACGAACGTCAGCATGACCGACAACATGTCGAACGTGATCGGGAGGAGCGTCCTCAGCAACATAAGCTCCTCCACGATACTCCTGAGGGGTCACAAGAACATCTGGATACCTGACCTCGGGAATCCCCAGAACCTCTCTGCCGACATACTCCTGCGCTCCTACGGCGGAACCGTCTCGGGCATACTCATGGTGGACTACCTGCCCCAGGGAGCCTCGATAAGCGGCAGGAACGTCACCTATTACAACCACACCTCCGGAACAACGGTGGAGCTGGTAAACGGTACGGATTATTTCGTGGGGGAACCATCGCAGACGACGCTTCCCGACGGCATGTATGTGGACGTCTACCATTACAATCTCTCTTACAAGTATTCCAACTGGGACGGCAACCTGTACAACAATGACTCGATAGGAATCAACTACAACATATCCGTCCTCGGAGGGGGGCAGTGGTACCTCCCCGCGATAATATCGGGATACGACCCAGAATACATGAAGCACATAAAGACCGAGATGTATGCCTCCACGAACGTCCCCTCGTTCGACGTCATAATCGAGATATTGACCAGTGAGGTAAAGAGGGGGGAGAAGGTAAAGGCCATTCTGAGGATACTCAACGTCGGGGGCCCGAGGGCGAAGGTGGACGTGTTCGTCACGTATGCCGTCAAGACCATGCAAGGCGATCTTATATCGGAGCGTTCGGAGACGATCGCCGTGGTCGAGCAGAAGGAGAAGTCCCTGGAGCTCATTTTGCCTGATGATATCTCCCCCGGTACGTACATCTTCGAGACCTTTGTCACGTACACCGGGAGGGAGGCAGTTTCAACCGGAACGTTCGAGGTGGAATCGGCTGAAGGCGGAACTGAGCAGATATACGTTTACGTAATACCTCTGGTCGTCGTTATCCTTTTCGTGGTGATGTACGTAAGGGTGATGAGAAGGAGGTAGCTCACACCAGCTTCTTTTCGAGCTGGGTTATGATGTGGTACACGTATACATAGTCATCGAGGCTCATGTCTCCCTTGAGCCTTTCGTAAGAGGAAAGCATGCGGCCGTACATCTGCTTTGCCTCCTGGATTTTCCTTTCCGCTATCAGTCTCTGTATCTGGTTGGACATGCCCATGATCTCTCCCGCGGCCTTTGAGCCCCCGGAAGGGACGGGTTCCGGCGGCGGCTTGGGAACGGGTTTTGTCGGGGCATGGACGGATGGCTTTGAAGCCTTCGTGGAGGAGGTCTTTTCGGACTTCACTGCCTTTTTCTGTTCTTCCTTCCCTTTCTTCTCCTCCGGTTCCATCCTTTCAATGGCCTTCTGGATCTCCTTCAGCCTCTCGTCCCCCCACTCGGAAAGGACCTTCTTTATCCCTCCCTTCTTGAGGTCTGAAAGAAGCCGGTCCACTATCTCCTTCATGTCGTCCATCCTGATCTCGTACTCGGTTCTCATATCGTCGAGCTTTTTAAGGACATCCTCGAACCTGTCCTTCTTCACGAACTTTTCCAGTCTCACCTCAAAGGAATCCAGCGTTTTCATCAGCTCGTAGACGCTTTCCTCGTTGAATTCTATCTTCCCCCTGTATTTCTCGAAGTCCCTCAGCTTGTCATTGATCTCGGAGAAAACGGTCTCGGTCTTGCCGGCCATCCTTGCCATGTTCTTCCTTTCCTCGTCTATCTTGGCGATCTTCTTGTCCAGCTGCTCCGAGAGGGCGAATACCCTGTTGATGTTCTTGACGTTGTCGGTGACCGACTGGAGATCCTTGATGGTCTTCCTCGCGTCGTCCATCCTGGTCTCCAGTGCCTCGATCCTTGACTGGGTCCTGACGATCTCGTCCCCCCTCTTCTCCAGCTCCTTCATTATCTTCTGGGGTTCCATTTCCTCGGAGATGTCGACCAGCTTCCGGAATTTTCCCTCGAGCTCACCGAAGGTCTTCTCCTTCTCCAGCAGGGCAGACCTGAGCTCCCCGATCTCTTCGGAAAGGGCAGAGATTCTTTCGTCAGTCCCCTTCCTCATGTTCTCTATCATTTCCATCCGGGCATCCGTCTTCTCTGCCCTCATCATGAGCTCGTCGATTTCGCTGCCCTTTCCGGGAGCAGACGGCCCTTCTGAACCCCTGTCCTTCTCGAAAAGGTGCAACCCGCCTTCCTTCTTCTTTTTCGCGCCTTCCTTCTTCTCCAGACTCTCGAAATCTTCCTTGGATATGACGTTGTCGACCTGCTCCAGCTTTTCTGCCTTGTCCTCTGCCATCGGATCACCCTAAAGAATCATTCCTTTGAATACTTTTCGAGGGATGTAATATATATCTTGGCCATCCTGAACCTGCCCTGCTTGAGCTTGTCCTTGGCCAGCCTGAGGTCGAGCTCGATGTCGGTCGTGTCCTTCCCTCCCTTCTTCATCCTGGCTATGTTCTTCTCGATAAGCTCCAGCTTGCCCGCGAACTCCTTGTACATCTCCATTTCCTCGTTTGAAATCTTGTGGGGGTTGTGATAGGTCGGCCTGAACTGGACGAAGTAAGGCTTGCCGTCGTTGTATTTCGGGTGCTGGAACATCCCGACCCCTATCCCCTGCCTTGAAATCCTCTGCGAATATTCGTCCCCGTATTTCTCCTTCACCCTCCCTATGTCTTCCAGCGCCTTGGTGTTCAGCTGGACGTCCGTAAGGACGTTTCCCGCGATGGCCTCCTTGAAGTCGGCAAGCACCTGCGAGCACATGATTATGCCTATTCCCCACTTCCTGAACTCCCTGCAGGCCCTCTCCAGCGAAAGGTAGCCCCCCTTGCCGCCGTACTTCTCCAGCAGCCTGTGCACCTCGTCAAAGACGATTATGAGCCTGAGATCGGTCGACTCCTCCCATTTCACGGCGAAAAGGGCGTCGATGATGTCCTTGACCGCGATGTCATATTCTCCGGGCTTCAGCTTGTTGAGCACGAAAACCGTTATCTCCCCGGGGTTCATGTATTTATTTATGTCAAGCCTGACGTGGGGATCGTTCACCTCGTATATCATCCCCTTGTACGGCTTGGCGAATCTCTTGTCCATCCCGAACTGTTCGTAATGGTTCAGGACGAAATTGTCCTCGCACGACTTCACGAAACCGGTCCACTGGGCGGTGGGGTCGAAAACTATCACTGGTATCTTCCTCTCCAGGGCCTCCTCGGCGATGACGGAGGCGCCAACCGATTTCCCGGCTCCGGTGGCTCCCGCGACAAGTACGTGCGTGGTCAGGTCCTTGGGGTTGTAGTAGGCATTGACGTCGCTTTCCGCTATCTTACCTACCCAGAACGCTTCCTCGGTTTTCTGGGGCATCTTCTTGTAGTTCACCGGGAAGATGTACCTGACCTTGGATGCCCTCCATTTCTTGTATCTCACCCTTCCGAAATATGCCCCGGCGGCCATCAGCGAGACCAGTATTATCCAGGGGAAGGCCCTTCCGAGGGGGGTTACCCAGAAGGATTCGGTGACCTCGAACGAATCCGTGTCCTTGACCGTCCTACCTTCGAACGACGCCCAGGCCTCAAGTATGTAGGAATTCAGCGGAAGGGTCCCGTTGAGCGGTATCTTTTTGGTGAAGGTGCTGATGTCCTCGATCTCAATGGTCTCGTTCACCTCCATGAGAACCTCGTAAGTGTATATGTCCTTGATCAGGTATTCCAAAGAGAGGTTAAGGTAAGGGGTGGTCCCGATGTTGCGCAGGTCGACGTTGAATATCAGCTGGCCGTCAGGCTCGACCCTCTTGGTTATGACGCTGATGTCGAGCGAGAGCGCCCCCTTCCCCTCGAGCGTTATCACCAGCTTGACGGGAATGGTGACCGTTTCCCCTTCAGCCGTTACGGTCACGATGCCCTCGTATGTACCCGGGTCGGTGTCCTTCGGGACGTAGACGTAAACCTCCGTGGAGGCGCTGCCGTTCGAAGGGACCCCGAGAAGGTTGTCATCTATCCTGAGGAATTTTCCCAGCCCCTCCAGAAGTATGAGCGCCTCTATGTCCTCTCCCAGGTTGTTCTGTATGGTGAAAGGATAGGTGGCGTTCTCCCCGGGGTGCATCCTTATCTCCCTTATCCCGGTCTTTACGGTGAAGGGGGCGACCTCCTTGCAGTCTTCCGGGCAGTTGATAGAGTTTTCCCCGGTCTCGCAGACGCCGTTCCCGCATTCTGCAGAGACGGTCCCCCCGCTGGGACCGCCCGGATTCGTAGTGCCTCCGGGAGCAGGAGACGTCGGGTACTGTCCCGGAATCCCTATCGCGAAGGCGGAGAAGGAGGACGTGTTGAATATGAACTGCTGGAGAGAATCGTTGTTCGTGCAGCTGCCGTTGAATGCGGTGAATTCCCCGCCGCTGCAGGACCTGCTGTTGAAGTTCCAGTCCTCGCAGACGAACAGCTCAAGGTCTCCCGCGGGGCCGACGGGATTCGCCAGTATCTCGTCCGAGTAATCGACAACCAGGTTGGCGTTCGTGAAATCCAGATAGGGGGCGTTCACTATTATGGCCATCAGCACCTTCTCGTTCGTTAGCGGGAGGTTTATG
>CAZEXF010000057.1:0-7426 GCA_964516855.1 uncultured archaeon
AACGTGTTCATACCCTGGGTGCTGGAATGATCATTCAGAATAAGCCCCTTTCACCAGATTCTTTTTGCTCATCAGCCTTTTCCTGATCGGCTCCATCAGGAGATTGACCTCCCTCGCCATCGCCTTCTTGAGGTCCTGGGGGTGGAGTTTTCCCGAAATGAAATCCTTCTCAAGACTCTTGTAGTCTCCGTAACTGACCTTTCCGCCGAACTTCTCCGGCCTCTCTACAACGAACTCCTTTCCCCTGTCCTCTTTCATGACCATTATCACGTGCTCCATGAAGGCGAGAACCCCGTTATCCTCCTTCTTTCCCGCGGGACAGAACGCACCCAGTATCTTCTTCTCGACGGATTCGGGTGTATCCAGAAGATCGATCTTCCCCCTTTCCTCTGAGGAGGACATCTTGTCTCCCTGCAGACCGGGAAGCATCGGAGTCATTACCTCCACCCTTTTCTTGTACCCGAGTGAAGGGAGGACCTCCCTTGCGAAGGCCAGTATCTTCCTCTGGTCCTGACCTCCGTACTGCACGTCCACGTCAAGGTACTGCTCGTCAAGAGCCTGGAGGATCGGATATATGAATCCGCTCAACTTCGGTTCCGAACCGAACCTCACAACTTCTGACGCGGCCCGCTTACAGCGATTGAACGTGTTAAGGGCAGAAAGCCTGTACATGTCCAGGGTATATTTCGGGTCCAGTTCGAAATCCCTGCCCCTCACGAATTCCAGTTTGCTCCTGTCGACCCCGATCGAGTCCAGCATACCTGAGATGACCTCCTGGTAATAGGCCATCCTCTTGTCAAGTAGGTCGAAGGGAGTCTTGCTGTCGTCGAGATGTCCGTGGATGTCGGCGAAGAGTATCTTGAATCGGAAGCCTGCCCTGAGAAAATCCCCCACCTTGATCATGGGGATGAAATATCCTATGTGTGGCTTACCCGTGATCGCGAGGCCGATGTAGGCGGATGGGTGTTTTTTCTTTCTCAGCAATTCCTTCAGCTCGGATTCTGTCAGGATTTCCTCCGTGTTTCTTGCGATCAGATCCATCCTTTTCTCGACATCCATGGGAATCCCTCGAAAGATTTAATAGATAATTGATGTGAGTAATTAAATAATTAAATTCCTGTACCGGGGAATTCAGCGGGCCTTCTCAAGATTGAATTCATTGTATCCGAAAAAAAGCCTGCTGTCGATTTCAGGGGACTTGAGTTCTTCGCATGAAAATATCAGTTCCCTCGTGATGAAGCTGTTTATGTATTTGAAAGCGATGGATGACCCGTATTCATCCGAATAAAAAACTCTTTCGGGATTCTTATCCCCCTGCTCTTCAAGTTCGATGTATTTAATAATCAAATCCTCATCCGGGAAAAAACAGGGTTCGGAAGATTCATTTTCAAGCAGACCGGAATCCATGATCCTGTAGAAATACTGAAAGACCTTGTCAGGTTCCATCCTGGCGTCGGGGGGCGTGAACGGGGAACTTTTCAGGTAATCGGAAGTGGATCCGATGTAAACTCCTTTACCGAGCTTCAGGTCCCCGAGATTGCAGACAAGTTCGATTATTTCTATCGAATCTTTCATCGGAACGCCTCTCGCTATCCCTCCCGCTATTTTCCCGCTCTCCAGGGATCTTGCCTGCATTTCCTGCATAAGTTCAGAAGAAAGTGGCCTTTCAGAGTGCCCGAAGGCGACCATGACAGCCATGTCGACATAGGTCAGGCTTGTGGACGATTGATCTGATTTGAGCTGCTGGATTTTCTGGTCAAACCCTTTCTTACCGGCCCACATGAGATAAAAGGAAAAAATAAACTTTAAAAGCATTCCACGAGATATTATATCATGCACTATTTCGACACGTTCGTTCTGAAGATGGGGTAAGTTAGTTAGTTCTGCCCGTCTGCTTTCGTTAAACACGATTATATTGATTTAATTCGACAGCTTAAACTGAGTGGATCAGGCTGTCCTTCGAAACTTCGAGGTGATTTCATGGAAAAGGTCAAGGACATACTCTGGGAAGAGGGGATGAAGGTCTCCGATCTAGTGGAGAGGCTGGGGAACGTGGGATTCCAGGGGGTGAGGATCGGGAAGGCAGCGGAGATAATAGCGGACATGAAAAGGAACGGGGCGAAGATATATCTCACATTCACCTCGAACATGGTGACGTCCGGGCTGAGAGGGCTCTTCGCCCAGCTGATCGGGATGGGCATGGCTGACGTCGTCGTGACCACCACCGGAGGGATCGAGGAGGACATAATGAAGGCGACCGGGGAGGATTTCCTGATAGGGGAATACCGCTCGGATGACGTCTCGCTGCACGAGAAGGGGATCAACAGGATCGGGAACCTGATGATCACGAACGAGAGCTATGCCAAGTTCGAGGACTGGATGCTCCCGACCCTGAAAAGGATATACGGGAGGAAGAAACGTCTTACGGTAACAGAGCTGCTGAAAGAGATAGGGCTCGTGCTGGACGACGGGAATTCGATACTTTTCCAGGCGGCCAAAAATGATGTCCCGGTTTTCTGCCCCGCGATCACCGACGGCTCGCTCGGATTCCACCTGTACATGTTCCAGCAGGACCACCCCGACTTCGTCGTTGATGTGGTCAGGGATTTCTCCGCGCTCGTCTCGAGCAGCAGCTTTGACGACAAGAAGGGGGTGATCGCCCTCGGGGGAGGCGTCTCCAAGCACCATGCCATATTCGGGCTTCTCCTCAACGGGGGGAGCGACTATGCCGTCTACATGACCACCGCCCGCCCCTATTCGGGAAGCGTGGGCGGGGCGACCACGTCCGAAGGGAAGACCTGGGGGAAGGTGAAGGTGGACGCGAACGAGGCGACCGTTATCGGGGACGTGAGCATCACGTTTCCTCTCGTGATTTCCAGAGCCCTGGAGATCGTCAAGAAGGAGGGCCTGATCGGATGAACGGGGCGAGATTCGTGCTGAGCCGCTCGAAGGTGGTGGAGAGATACGGGTTCCTCAGGGGGGTCTGCCCGAACATATCATACAGCGACAAGACCAACCCGGAAGTGGGAAGGGTGCTGGAGGAGGAGACGGACTGCATGTTCAGCGTCCACATGCCGGAGGGGCTGGAATGGATAAGGGACAAGGGAAGGGTATGGTTCATCGGCCAGGCATTCAGCGAGGACGTCCTTAAGTCATTATTTGACCAGGGTATATGCAATTATGTAATAGACAATGAGTCCGACCTGAAAACATTCCTTGATTATATCAAAAAGGAAGACAGGAAGGTCAATCTTCTGCTTCGGATGAAATTCCACGAAACGACCGTGTACAAGGGAAGGTACTTCCTTTTCGGGATGAGCGCGGATATAATCAACGGGCTCATCCCTGATCTGAGGGGGAACGAACATATCCTTAAGCTCGGGATCCATTTCCACCGGAAGAGCCAGAACACCGGGAACTGGAACCTGAAGTACATGCTGGAGGAGATGCTCACGCCGGAAACCCTCGAATCGATTGACGTGATCAACATCGGAGGGGGGATTCCCATCGAATACAAGAACACGAAAGACAGCAACCTGGAATACATACTGGTAAAGATCAGGGAACTGAGGGAATGGCTGGAGGAGAAGGGGATAGAGATGGTGATGGAGCCCGGGCGGCCCATATCCGGCCCGGCGGTGAAGCTGGAGACCTTCATAACGATGATAGACGGGAGGAACATCACCGTCAACTGCTCGGTCTACAACTCTTACATGGACACGATCGTCATCCCCCACAAGCTTCTCGTCGAGGGGGAGGGGGAAGGCAGGTCTTATCTGATCAAGGGGTACACCCCCTGCTCGATGGACATCTTCAGGTACGACGTAAAACTGAAAAACCCGAAGGTGGGGGACAGGATCGTCTTCCTGAACGCGGGCGCTTACAACATCGCGAGCGACTTCTGCACCCTGAAAAAACCGGAAACCGTGATCGCTGACTGAAGAGTTATAAGGGTGCGCGTCCATTTTAATTAATATGACTTTTGAGGGCGTATGATTGAAATCTCTTTTCTGGGAGGGGCAGGAGAGGTGGGAAAATCCTCATTCCTCGTTGACACGGGGGTAGAGAAGTTCCTTCTGGACTACGGCATAGAGGTCCAGCACGGCACCGTTCCCAAGCCGCCCCAGACAAACCTCGACGGCGTTTTCATATCCCACGCCCACCTGGACCACTCCGGACAGGTCCCTGAACTGTTCAAGAGGGGATACCGGGGCAAAATATACCTGACGAGGGAGACCCTCCAGCTGGCCTCCATACTCATCAGGGACAGCCTGAAGGTACAGAAAAGGAGGGGGGATCCCCTTTACTTTTCAATGAACGAGATCAAGACGTTCGAAAGGTCGTGCGCCTTCCTCCAGCCGGGGGAGACCCAGGAATTCACCGCTTCCAGCGTACAGTATTTCAACGCGGGACACGTCCCCGGAAGCGTAATGACGCTGATAGATTCGAAAGGCAAACGGCTGCTCTACATGGGGGACGTCAAATTCATCGATACCGAGCTGATGAAGGGTGGACACCAGGATTTCAGGGACATCGACGCGATCATCGTGGATTCCACCTATTCGTACGCGAACCATCCAGACAGGAAGAAGCTGGAAGAAAGGCTCAGGCAGGTCGTACAGGAAACGGTCTATAACGACGGGATCGCCCTCATACCCTCGTTCGCGGTCGGGAGGACCCAAGAGATGCTTCTGGTGCTCCGGAAACTGGGGATCCCGGTTTTCATGGACGGCATGGGGATCAAGGCGACAGAGGCCATACTGAGGGAAAGGAAGAGCATAAGGGACCCGGAGGCCCTCAGCGAGGCCTTCGGGAGGGCGAAGAAGGTGCGGAACCAGAGGATGAGGGAGATGGTGACCGACAATCCCTGCGCGATCATAACCACCGCGGGAATGATGAACGGGGGTCCGGTGGCGCATTACATCTCGAGACTGTTCAGCAGGAGGGACTGCTCCCTCACGCTGACGGGGTTCCAGGTCCCCGGGACCGCAGGGCACCGCCTGCTGGAGACCGGAAGGTACGTCAACGAGGATTACGACCTGAAGATAGGAATGAAGACCGAGTTTCTCGATTTTTCGGCCCATACGGACCACGACCATCTCCTCGAATTCTTCAGGAAGGTCAGCCCGGAAAAGCTCATCCTTGTCCACGGGGAGCACACAGGGGAATTCGCCAAGGAGCTGAATGGCGAGGGGTTCGACGCAGTGGCCCCGAAGAACGGGGAGAAGCTGACGATCTGATTTTCCGGGAAACGTATGCTCAGGTGCATAACGAATAAAAAGGTAATCCGGAAACATACTGTATGAAATGTAACAGAGGAGAGTTCCTGAAAACCTCCGGATGCATAATTGCAGGATTGGTTCTTAGCCCGGTGAGGAAATTGCTCTCAGGGGCAGAATATACATTAAACGACGTAAGGAGAGGGACCGACCCCCGGACGTATTTTTCAGAAAAGGAAACGTATCTTCCGAATGTTGCCGGAGGAATCCGGTCCGGAGTCCTGAAGGGGGTCAGGTTCCAGCCGACGGATCTAGAGATGGAATCGATGATGGAGATGCATATAAATCAATGGGATTCAAAGGGAGCATTTTGAAGAGGTTTGTCGATGCCGAAATGGATCATTACGAAGAAGAAAAGAGGGAGGACAATGATACTTCATGTCTTATAAAACCGGATGCAATTGACTGTTTGGGTACAAATACGCCTTCGTACATAGTGCCCCTGAAAAAAATTCTTTATTCAGATAGTGTCGTGATGGACGGAGACGTGGACAGCATACTGGATCTACATGAGATGTGTCATGTCAACGATCTTTTTCACGGAATCTCTCTCGGAATGACCCATATCACCCATGAATCGATTAGCAATAACGGGTTAAGCGCTGATTTCTTTCATAATCTGGCAGAAGTAAGGGCCGTATACGAAGAGCTGAAGAACGTTTTCGAAAAGAGAATCGTGGGGGAAGATCTTCCGATCAGCAGAAACTGGTTCTTCAACCAGGTGAAGAACTACGCAAGATACTGGGAATTTTTGGACGATAACGCGAAGACGGGACTGGAAAAAAGGGTGAAATCACTCCAGCAGGAAGAACTGAAAGGTATCGTCCCAAGCAGATCCAGTAACGAGATTGTAATCCAGTTTGATCTGCACGGAATAAGGGAAAGGGACATATTTGAAATTGATCACAGCAGGTGACATCACTCATCATATTAAGATGACAATCCAATTATTATTATGATAGAGATTGACGGCTCTTACCTCGAGGGAGGGGGCCAGATCATCAGGACCGCCGTGGGGCTCTCGGCCGTCACCGGGAAGGCGTGCAGGATTTCTAACATAAGGAAGGGAAGGAAGGTTCCCGGCCTGAAGGCGCAGCACGTTAAGGGCGTCGGCGCGGTGAGCTTCATGTGCGATGCGGATATCAGAGGGATGGAGCTCGGTTCGACGGAGCTTACCTTCGTCCCCAAAAAGCTGGATTTCCACAACCTCACGGTCGACGTCGGGACGGCGGGTTCCCTGACTCTCGTTCTGCAGACCCTTCTCATCCCGCTCGTACATACCGACAGGGAAATCGGGCTGAAACTCACCGGGGGCACGCACGTGAAATGGTCCCCAACCATAGACTATTTCGAGAGGGTGCTCTGCTATTTCCTGGGGAAGATGGGCATCAGAATCGAGGTCGATATCGACAGGCCGGGATTCTTCCCCAAGGGCGGGGGAGTCGTCAGGGTATCGGTCAGGCCCGGGAAGCTGAAGCCCCTCGTCCTTTCGGAAAGGGGGGAATTCGCGAGGAACGAGATATGGGCATTCGCCTCCAAAGAGCTGGAAAGGGGAAGGGTGGCCGAACGGATGGTCGGAAGCGTGAACGATGTCCTTCATGCCGGAAGGAAGAACATCAACTATTCTATCACCAAATCCCCGGGATGCTCGATCCAGGTCAATTCCGGGTTCAGGAACTCGATACTGGGCGCGACGTGCCTCGGGGAAAGGGGGATGCCGGCCGAAAGGGTGGGCCAGGAGGCGGTGAGGCTGCTGAAGGAACAGACGGACACTGGGGCCTGCCTTGACGAGTGGATGGGGGACCAGATCCTCCCGTATCTCGCGCTGGCGCCAGGGAAATCGAGGGTCAGCGTCTCGAAACTGACCGATCACGCAAGGACGAACATCTGGGTGATAGGGAAGTTCCTGGACAGGGAGTTCAGGACCGAGGAGAACGGGAGGAACGTGATCGTCTCCTGCGAATGAATTTCGACAGGAAAATCGAGACGGGGAGAGCTATGCTTACAATCACGCTTTCTGTCAAAAGTGCCCCGATGTGGGCCGGGGGGATGTTGGAGAGGGTTCCGAAGGCGTAATCCGATACATCGTTGAGCAGGCAGAGGGAGAGGACTATAACGGTGTTATATGCGTTTCTCCCGGCCCTCGG
>CAZEXF010000058.1:0-7360 GCA_964516855.1 uncultured archaeon
CAACGACAATTACCAGAAAAGCGAGAGGCCTCCGAACGCCATCGGGAGCTATTATCCCACCGAGATAGGGGGATGCCAGCGCAAGGTCAGGTTCTCCTACAAAATCCCGAAGGAGATAGACGGCGAAACCACCAAGATATTCCACATGGGAAACATGCTCCACGGCTTCATCGCAGACGTGCTGAAAAGCGACAAGGTCCCCGAGGTGAGGCTGGTCGGGGAGGAGGTGCCTTTCACCATAGACGACGGCGATTTCACTATCTCCGGAAGGGTTGACGACATCGTGATGGCAGAGGGAGACGGGGAGAAGATACTGGTAGAGGTGAAATCCACCAAGATGGTTGACATCCTGGACGGGCCAAAGGACGAGCACGTCATGCAGCTTCATCTGTACATGTATGCCATGAAGATATTCAGGGGCATGATACTTTACGTGGAGAAGAACACCCTCAAAACCAGGGAATTCGAGGTGAAATACGACCAGAACTCGGTCAACGAGGTCATGGGAAGGTTCCGTGCCCTCCATGCCAACCTGAAGGCCGGGACGGTCCCGCCGGCGGAAGCGAAAAAAAGCCCGGAAAAGGGATGGATGTGCAGGTACTGCGACTACGTGGACGAGTGCATGCAGGCGGAACAGGAGAGCGTCAGTTAAGCTTGTGAGAAAAATCCATTTCAATCGTGTTGACGGATTCTGCGACACCATCTATTGCCATCATCATCGTGGTGAATATCTCTGAGATGGTAATAGCCATGCTTTATATGATTTCCTATCCGCTCCAGTTCCACTATACCACATATGGGCAGATATATAAAAATAAATGAGCAAATATCCTTTGCGGTATAATCCTTTAAGCTATAAGATTCCTTTTTAATCAGATCTGAATCACTTGACATATATATTGAAATAGAGCACATTCTTATAAATTCTTCCTGGGCGTTGATTCCGACAAGCGGCCGAGTTTTGCGGACTTGTCCCTTCGGGACGATTTGGGAAATGGGTATTCTCTATGAATTTCCCGTAAAACTCGTGTTAGAAGAGGCCGGAAGCCCGGAGGAAATTAATTGGAATTTTCGAGAGTTAGGGAGGACATTAATTTATAAAATTAACTATTATCCAAATAATATGTCAGGGAAAAAATTACCAGGTGATTTCATACTGAAATTACAGGCTGATGGAGCGTCACAGGAATTAATAGGGGTACTAAATTCACCGTCAAGATTAAACATTTCTCCGAACACGGCAGAAGAATTAAAACAGGTAATTGAAGATTACGGAAAAGATGTGGATTATTTAAACTCATTAAGAGAACGATACAACCTGTGAATATGATATTAACTTTGAAGTAGTAAAATTATCGAAAGATTTATAAAGTATTGATTTATTCTTTTTTGTATGACAGAATTAACGATCGATCCAATATTTGAAACTCTTCATAAAAATAAATATAAAGAGATAAATGATCATGTGATTTTAGGTTTGGCAAAGAGTTTGTACAAAGCAAGTGTCGAACTAAAAAATCGACAAAAAAATGAAAAAATAGATCCTAATGAAATAGAATTCTACCATCTAGCGGTTCAAGAGTTTCATAAAATTTATGATGGAAAGAATGTAACTGGTAAAAATCTTGCCGAGTCAGTAAATCCTTAGGTTTTCTATCTGTTAGCCCGAATTCCAAATTAGACATAACAAGTTATATACGAAATTCTTCAAATTAATATCATGGTCTCGCTCAAGATCCCCGATTCCATGCAGTTCATTGACGGTTTCGTGATGAACTTCGTCTTCTGGTTCCTCCCTCTCCTTTTCGTCGACCTGGGATTCTCCGGGATCCAGATAGGGATCCTGATATCATCCTTCTGGGTCGTATCGCTTTTCGTGGCAATCCCCATAGGAATAATCGACGACAGGTATTCGATAAGGGAGGTTGTTTTCGTGGGATTCCTTCTTATGTCGGTTTTCTATTTCGGCCTGGCCGTGTTCAGCGGATTCTTGCCGTTCCTGGTTTTCTACCTGATCGGAGGGGTGGGGCACAACATGATCAAGATATCCACCAGGAGCCTGAACTTCAAGCTTTCGAAGAAAAAGAACAAGGGAAAGAGGCTCGGCTTCTACCAGCTGGCCGTCTCCGGCGGATTCGGGATAGGCTCCATGGCAGGCGGACTTCTTCTCTTCGCTTTCGATTTCACCCCCATACTCCTCCTGGCTTCCGTAATCATTTTCGGGATGTCCTTCTTCGCCTATTTCGTCCCCAAGGTGAGCATACACCACATACCCCTCTGGGAATACGAGAGGGAGATACTGAAAAAATCCGTTCTCTTCCTCTTTTTCGCGACCTTCCTCTTCGGCCTCCACTGGGGCGCCGAGCTGACGAGCCATTCCCTGTTCCTTAAGACCGTCCTGAACCTCAACATGTGGCAGATCGGGCTGTACATGGGAGGCGGCCTGGTCATCATGGCCCTTTCCGGATTCATGACGGGGAGGCACGTCAACAGGACCTTCCATCCAAAGAGGATATTCTTCATAGGCATCCTGATTTCCGGCCTCGGTCACATCCTGATGACCATACCCGTCCCCTGGATGTCCTTCCTTTTCAGGGCGTTCCACGAGGTGGGTGACGGCATGTTCATGGTCTCCTTCTACTTCATCCTGTCCGACATATTCAAGAAGAGGATCATCTCGGGGGAATCCGGCGTGGGGATGACGGTCCCCGTCATCGGCGCGATCATAGGATCTCTCGTCTTCGGGCACCTGGGATCGGTCTACGGCTACCAGTGGCCCTTCATAATAACCGGGATCATCTCCCTGATATCTCTCCTTTTCCTGTTGGAGGAACAGAGGAAGATAAGGTTCTGATTCTGGATAACCCCCGTTTTTTAAAACTTCCGGCGAATTCAGAATTGTGCATTCCAATGAAACTTGCTCCTGCCCTCGGCTTGCTCCTGCTAACCTTATTTCTTTCCACGGCTTCCGCCCTTGAAATTGAGGGGTACGTGGAGAAGGACGTATTCCTCGAGGGGAGCGTCCCGGAGGTCATCGGGTGCCCCGAATGGATGGGATGCTCCCTCGAGATCCTCACGAAAGAGAACGTCCCTGACGGGAGGGTGCAGATCGTCCTTTACACAGAGGATCCGGTCGGGGAGCCGGTCCCCTCCACGATCCCCCTGAGGGAATGGTACGACGTCTCCTTCGATCAGAATGTCCTCCTATCGATAGACAATTTCAGGCTGGGCATAAGGCTTCCCGGAGCGGGAGGGGTGGAACTCAGGGCCTTCCGCTGGGACGTGCCGGACGGGGAATGGAAGCCGGAGGAATCCCTTTACGACGGGGAATCCGATACCCTTTTCATAACCTCTGACAGGCCCGGAATCTATTCGGCCGGCATCGAGTTCGGCGAAACCGGGGACGAGGAAGCGGAATGCCTGAAGGAAACGACGTGCGGTGAATGGGGCGACTGTTCCGAAGGGGAGCACTCGAGGGAGTGCAGGGAGATGGACCCCTGCGACGGCGGGATATCCGTCACGGTCGAGACCATGGAATGCGAAATGCCCGAAGAGACGGCCATGGCCCCCACGGGGATTTTCACCGGAGCCTCTGAGGCGCTTTTCACCTGGATACTGATCATATTCATACTGGTGTTCATCATAATAGTCCTCGTTTTCGATCTCGCCAGCAAGTGACAAAAACAGAAAATATCTAAAATCTCTCTGCCATTTTCCTGTATATCCTCTTTCCCTTCGCCAGTTCGTCTTCCCCTTTCCTTGTTATCCTGTAATATCCCCTTTCGGGTCCTTTCTCCTTACCCTTCCTTCCCCTTTCCACGAACCCCCCGGAAAGAAGCTTCTTGAGAACGATGTAGGCGGTCACGTTTCCCGGCCTGAACCCGAATTCCCTCTCTATCGCCCTCCTTATCTCGTAGGGATACATCTCGCCCCTGCTGAGCAGGGAGAGTGTGTAGATCCAGAGGTTGTCCCCGGTCAGGGACTTCTGAAGGCGCTCGGAGGGTGATCTCATGCTTACTCTTTCACGGCGTGAAATATAAGGGTTGCACGTTTAGACATCCATTAATTAGTAATCTTTCCAAATTTTCATATCGGTGTTTTCATGGGTGACGAGGAAATAGTGCCTGATCTCGAGAAGGCCATGAAATGGGAAGAGGAGTTCATGATGGATTACGACAGCCAGGAAATCTGGACGCTCCTCGAGACGCTGGAGCCGGAAAAATTCGAGAAGGTGAAGAGGCTGCTGAAGGAGAACCTGGCTGACACGGAGAGGCATTACAACACGGTCAGGGACCTGATCAAACAGATAGGGGGCAAAACCGCATGACTCTGGACGCCATAAAGGAGCTTTTCGGGACCATGCTTGAACAGGAGCGGGTCGCCAGGGACATCTATGCGAACACTTTGAAACGGGCCAAAAATCAAAAGGTGAAGGAAACCCTGGCCGTGCTGGTCAGGGACGAGCAGAGGCACATCAGGAACGCGGAAGAGATACTGAGGATTCTGGGATGATTCATATGGAACACCTCATTCTTAAATAACTTGAACACAAGTCTAAATTGATTGGATATGGATGATGGTATACGACCTACCGAGGACAGATACGACTGCCCTAATGGATGGAAAGCGTTTGCTTATTTGTACTCAAGCCTGCATTCTGACAGGAGGGCATGCGGAGGGATTGCCGGAGGATTTGGAATAAAAAGAAAATTCAATGAAACATGCCTATCTTGTGAATATTATATCAAAAATCACCAGGCCAAGGATTGGGAAGATATTCATAAACCTGTCGGAAGAAATGCCATCGACGTTCAAATCTGATCTTTACTTCAATTTTTCTTCCCGTGTTTTTATCTATTTCACCCTCACCCCGTAAACTATTTATAGCTACTATTTCATAATATAAACTAGATAAGATAGAATCTTCGTTGGGAGGTAATCTTTATGGAGAAGATCGATAATATCATGCCGGCAGAGGGTAAACTGGGAGTGCTGCTGCCCGGACTGGGTGCGGTGAGCACAACGTTCATAGCCGGAGTGGAGAGGATCAGGAGGGGGCTTTCCGCCCCGGTGGGGACCCTCACCCAGATGCAGACCATAAGGCTGGGAAGGAGGGACGAGAACAGGACGCCCATGATAAAGGACCTCGTCCCCCTGGCGGACATGAAGGACATGGTTTTCGGCTCCTGGGACATATTCGGGGACAACGCCTACGAGGCCGCAAAGAAGGCGGGCGTTCTGACGGAAAGTGACCTGGAGCCCGTGAGGGAATTCATGGAGGGGATAAAACCCATGCCGGCGGTTTTCGACCAGAAGTTCGTGAAAAGGCTGTCGGGCACGAACGTCAAGAAAGGGGAGAGCAAGATGGATCTGGCGGAACAGCTGAGGGAGGACGTCAGGAACTTCAAAAGGGAGAACGGGTGCGACAGGATGGTGATGATATGGTGCGCCTCCACGGAGATCTATCTGGAGCCCGGCGCCGTGCACAAGACGGTGGAATCCTTCGAGAAGGGGCTCCGGGAGAACGATCCCGACATCTCGCCTTCGATGATATACGCCTACGCCTCCATAATGGAGGGCGTACCTTTTGCCCACGGGTCACCGCAGATGGCGGTCGACGTCCCGGCGCTGATGGAGCTCTCGGAAAGGGAAGGCGTACCGATCGCCGGAAAAGACTTCAAGACCGGCCAGACCCTTATGAAGACCATCATATCACCCGGTTTCAAGGCCAGGATGCTGGGGGTGAGGGGCTGGTTCTCTACCAACATTCTCGGCAACAGGGACGGGGAGGTTCTGGACGAGCCCGGCTCCTTCAGGAGCAAGGAGGTCAGCAAGAAATCCGTGCTGGAATACATACTCCAGCCCGACAAGTACCCCGACCTCTACGGCAACATGGAGCACAAGGTGAGGATAAACTACTATCCCCCCAGGGGGGACGACAAGGAGGGCTGGGACAACATCGACATCTTCGGGTGGCTGGGCTACCCGATGCAGATAAAGATAGACTTCCTCTGCAAGGATTCCATACTTGCCGCCCCGATAGTGCTCGATCTGGCCCTTTTCATGGATCTTGCCCAAAGGGCGGGAATGAAAGGGATACAGGAGTGGCTCTCCTTCTACTTCAAGAGCCCCCTGCACGCACCGTCGGTATATCCCGAGCACGACCTTTTCATCCAGCTCATGAAGCTCAAGAACACCCTCAGATGGATGAAGGGGGAGGAACTGATTACCCACCTAGGGACGGAGTATTACGACTGAAACCCTTTTAAGAGTTTCCTCCATGAATAAATCATGCGGCTTTCAGGATACACCCAAGGGGAATTCAATTCCGAGATGGAAAGACTGGGAATCATGGCAAGTGAAAACCGGAAGATACCAGACAACTATACAGTGGAGGTAAACTGCTTCATTATCCCCTTTTTCAAGATCCTCAGGGCGAGGCTGAACAGACTCGACGTGAGTGAAGGAAAGAATAGATTGTACAATGCATTCCTTTAAGAGAGTGGACAGGAATCACTTCCTTCTCAGGAGCCTTGAGAAATACCTGTCTTTCGGCCATTTCTTCCTGTTGAAGAACCCGATCAGGAGGTAGAAGAATCCCACCAGGGCGAAGAAATACCCTATGACCAGTTCGGACCCGCTAATGACGATCATCAGGAGCCCCAGGGGGAACCACATGATCCCGATGGCGAAGAGGCTGTAGTACTTCTCCTCGTCCCTCTGGATCTTTCTTCTTTTGACGAATATGGCCAGCACCGCGAGAAGTATCAGCGCGATGATTATGGAGAGCAACACCCAGACCATGGTATCTGTATAATATTGGAACAGTTCTGATTTAAATATATCCCATGTAATCCATATAAAGGTGAATGACAATGGAAGGGGACATTCCCGTCACTCCTCATGACATCATGTACGAATTGCGGGAAACGAGAGGAAGGATCATGGAAAATCTGGGGAAATATCCCCAAAATGCCCGGGTTCTCCTGGAGCTGTCTTACTGCTCCCCGGGAATGCCGCAGGAATTGAAAAAGCGGCTCGGGATCCCGGTCCATGAAGACATGGGGATATCCGAAGCCAATGGTGTATGAATCCCTCTATTTCGCCCTGATCAGGCTGGTCCTTCCCCTCTCCTTCGCCACGCTTTCTATTTCAAGGAACCCGCTCCCCTAAAAAGTTGCTCATGGGTGAGCGTTACCTCGCCACCGACCGTCTCCACCGATGTGGTCAGCTCGGTTTCGAAATCTTGACATACGAGCGGGGTCGTCCCGTCCGGTGCGCAAGCACCTCGATCAGTGTTGGCCTGGTTATCCGTGGTAGGGTCGGCGCCGGCATCATTTTCGTCACGGTCCGGCACGAT
>CAZEXF010000059.1:0-7347 GCA_964516855.1 uncultured archaeon
GGCCTTCATCTTCTAAGTGATTCTGATGAAAGGTCCTTTTTCTTCTGGTGAGAGTATACCCTGTTTCTCAGTCGGATTATTTTCAAAAAACGAGACTCGACGGCTTGCGTTGATTGAACAAAGCCGTCCTTCGAAACGAAGCGCACGACGGCTTTCACTGATCTCACGAAGCCGTCTTTCGAAATCAAGGAGGGAAACATGACATATAATAACGGGGATATCTGCCTTAAGTCTTTCCCTGTTTTAGAAACCGTGACCGAAAGCGTTCCGCCGGGGAGCTTCTTTTATATGATCGAGAAGAAGCACATGAAGTTATACCATAGAGACCTCAACGGCATGGGACAAAGCAGGAAGAATAAGCTCAAGCCGGTTCCCGGAACGCCGGAAAGCGTCACTGTGACACCCGACCACAGGGGTTTCAACAGCAATTATGACTTGGAATGGAAATGAATTCACTCATTCGGCTCGATTATCACCTTGAGGGAGTCCTTCGCCTTCGTCACGAGGTCGAAGCCCTCCTGGATTCTCGAGAGCGGGAGAAGGTGGGTGATCATGTCCCTCACTTTCACCTTCCCTTCCGAGATCAGTTTAAGGGACTCCTCCAGGTCCCCTGGCGCGGCCCCGTATGAGGTGGCCATCTTTATCTCGTTCTTCCAGTATTCCACTATGGGGATCATGACGTCCTTCCCGGGCTCCGGCACTGCGAAGAAAAGGATGGTCCCTCCCCTCTCCACCGAGGCCAGGGCCTGCTTCATCGCGGGAACCGCGCCCGTGCAGAGTATCACGCAGTCGGCGAACAATCCGCCGTTGAACTGCTTAACCTTTACGGGGACGTCCTCCTTCCCGTCTATCACTTTGTCCGCCCCGAACTCCTTCGCCTTCCCGAGCCTGTAATCATTTATGTCCGTGGCGATTATCCTTTTCACCCCCCTCGACTTCGCCAGCTTGACGTGCAAAAGGCCGGCCACCCCGGATCCTATGACAAGGAGCGTCCGGTCCGGCTTAAGGCCGGCTATCCTCTGTCCCCTCACCACGCACGCCAGGGGCTCTATCATGGCGCCTTCCCCGTAGGTGACGTTTTCCGGGAGCATGTAGGTACCCTTCTTCACGTTGATCCCGGGTATCCGGATGAATTCGGAGAACCCTCCGGGGAAGAAGTTCGTGCTGTGCAGGGTCTCGCAGGCCGTGTGGTGATCGTTCAGGCAGAACGTGCATTCGTCACAGGGGACATGATGGGAGACGAAAACCCTGTCACCCTTCTTCACCCCGGTGACGCCCTCTCCCAGCTTCACCACCTCCCCGGCGGCCTCGTGGCCGAGCACCCTGGGGGCCTTCGCCAGCCTGTACCATTCCAGCACGTCCGAGCCGCATATTCCGCAGGCCATGGTCTTCATCAGGAATTCCCCTTTGCCTATCTTGGGTTTCTCCATCTCCTCGACCCTGACGTCGCTGTTGTTGTAGTACATGCCGACTTTCATGCGAAAGATTTGACCGGAGGGAATAAATTATTTCAGTTTCACAGCCCAATATGTGGGATCATTCCTTCCTCCCATGTATCTCTTGAATGCGTTCAGGTCCGGGAGTTCCGATCCTCCCAGGTGGACTTCCCGGAATCCGGAGAGTTTCAGAATCCTGAAAAGCTGTACATATGCGTATAACGGCATGGCAGTGAATCCCTGCTTCATCCCGATTTCCGGCAGTATAGAGGAATGATCGCGGAGCGTGAAGGTCGAATAGAGCCCTATTCTCCCGGGGCCCAGAGTCTCGCCGACGAACACCGAAACGGGCCTGCCCTGAAGATGGCCCATATACGCTGATATGCATCGTTTACGGATGATTTCGGGGTCTGTCACGTTCAGGTAATCCTCAGGAGTAGAGCCGATCGCATTGCCCCCTCTCTCCAGCATCCCGAAATGATTCCTTATTATTCGCTCTGCATCATCCCTGTCCTTGTCCGTGTATTTCCTTAACGTGAAGTAAAGGCCGTTTCTCTTCAGGAAATTCCCGAATCTGTTATAGCCCGCCCTTATCCGCTTTTTCGATCTGCCGTGAAGGCCGGGAACCGATTTTATGCGCACGTCCCCTGATTCCGTAAGGGACAGCAGATCGTCAATCTTTACTATCGAATTCCCGTACGTCTCGTCCTCCTCCGGGGCCTCCGGGTGCCAGGGCGCCTCCTTCACCGGCAGGAACCCCCTCAGCAACAGGCGGATGTACTGGTCAAGTTTCAGGAAGCGGACGTAGATTCCTTTGCATGGGATGTCGTGATCGTTCAGAACCATGTCAGCGAACTCGTCGATCTTTTCGATCACCCCCCGGCCCCTCGGGGAGGTTATGAAAAGGTACCCGTCCGAGCCCTCCGGGTCGGACTCTTTCCTGAAGTATCCCACCGAAAAGATGGCTTCCACGTTCTCGAAAATCAGGCCTAAAGGGTGTCCCGGGCTCTTTCCCCTCGGGTTGCGGCCGTTCGAGTAGAGGGAGTAACCCAGCAGGCTCATCCCGAAGCTCCCGTCCTTGAATCTCCCGATGGTACCGGCTTCCTTCGGTGTCAGGGGCCTGATTTCACTGAACCGATCCAGCAGGATTTCTTCCGCAACCTCCCTCTTCGTCTTTTCGCTCACGCTTACACCGATAGGGATAACTGCCCGGAGGGAAATAAAAACATTTGTAGTAAAAACTTTTACGAAATATTTAAATATGATCCGCTAATCTTAATCATGGACAAATCCGTTCTCAAGGACATGGGGCTCACGAAAAACGAGACCGAGGTCTACCTTACACTCCTGAGGAAAGGCACGGTCTCGGTTAACGAGATAGCCGGGAAGTCGGGGCTTCACAGGCAGGCGGTTTATGACGCCATGGACCGTCTCATGGAAAAGGGATTCGCGAGTTTCGTTGTCAAGAACGGAAAGAAATACTTCCAAGGGATTCATCCGGAAAGGATAATCGGGTACCTGAAGGAGAGGGAAGAGAGGTTCCGGTCGGTTCTCCCGGAGCTTCTGAAAATGACGAAACTGCCGAGCGAGGACACGTCCGTGGAGGTGTTCAAGGGGAAGGGAACCGTCAAAACCGTCCTGAGGGACATAGCAAGGGAATTCGAAAAAAACAAGGGAGAGGTCCTTATTTCGGGAGTGGACGAGAGGAAGTTCATGGAGGAGGACAGGATCGCATTGAATCAGTATCTGAAAAGGATACGAAAAATGAAATGCAGGGAGAGGGTGCTGGTCAGGTCCGGGGACACGCATTTCGTCAAGGGACCGCAGACGGAATATAGGTGGATTCTGGAAGAATCTTTCAACCCCACCCCGATTTACGT
Organism: uncultured archaeon; assembly: GCA_964516855.1. Classification (GTDB taxonomy): domain Archaea; phylum Aenigmatarchaeota; class Aenigmatarchaeia; order QMZP01; family QMZT01; genus CAZEXF01. The sequence goes on from CAZEXF010000059.1 coordinate 3,317, forward strand.
GTACGGAAACAAGCTCACGATCATAATATGGGGAAACCCGAATTACGCGATCATGATAGAGAACGCGAATCTGGCGGACGCGTACAGGAAGCAGTTCCGCCTGCTGTGGAAGATGTCAAAGAAGGTCAAATAGGATGATTATACCTTCACTGAATCATCCGCATCGATTCCTGATCTCTTTTTTGATCCGGCTGCCTTTTTGTTATCGTTGTAGAATTCCAGGGCCTCCTTCGGGGTTGCGTTCTTGTGTATAAGCTCCCTGACCGCCCTGATCATGGCGACGGGGTCGTCAGCCTGGAAGATGTTCCTTCCCATGTCAACTCCGACCGCTCCCGCCTCTATTGCCTTGTGGGCCATGGTGAGCGCCTCGAGTTCCGGGATCTTCTTCCCCCCTGCCATTACTATGGGGACGGGGCAGGATTCCACGACCTTCCCGAAACCCTCGCAGTAATAGGTCTTCACCATGTGGGCGCCGTGCTCGACCGCCATCCTGCAGGCGAGCGAGAGGTAGCGGACGTCCTTTGCCATGTCCTTTCCCACGGCCGTCACGGCCATGGCTATGAGGCCGTAGTTCTCGCACTCGTTCACCCATTCGGAGAAGTCCAGCATCGTGTCCCTTTCCCAGGGCATCCCGACCGTGATGGAATAGCCTATTCCCACCGCATTGAGTCTGAGGACGTCCTCCACGGAGATGGTGATACCCTCATGTAGAAGCTCGGGGCCCACTATAGAGGTCCCCCCGGATGCCCTGAGCATCAACGGCACGTCGGTGTCCGGGTCGACGCAGGCCCTCACCATTCCCCTGGTGGCGAAAAGCGTGTCGCAGTGGGGGATCAGCGGCTCCACCGCCTTCTTCCAGTTCTCTAGCCCGGTGGTCGGTCCCAGGAAATAGCCGTGGTCCACGGCCAGCATGAGCGACCTCCCGGTCTTCGGCCTGATTATCTTCGAAAGGCGATTTCTCATTCCCCAGTCCATGACATAACCTCCAATTATTCTGATCTTTAATTGAATTTTAATTGAATTGTATATTTATTACTTTTGCTTGCCCTCCGGGCGGACTATCAGATACCCCTTTTCGATCAGCCAGTAGTGGAACTGCCAGGTCGTGAAGAGGCATTTCTCCCTGCATTGCTGCCTGATCTTTTCGTATTGTTCTGAGCCCGGCTCCTGTTTCTCCAGCTCGGTCTGCCTCGGGCACTTCACGTCCCTGCAGAACTCCCTTCTCTTGTAGTCGGCGTATCCTTCGATGGGCATAATCAAGACTGGGAGAGGGGAAATATAAAAACATCGCCGGCGATGCGGAATTTCATCGCAAATGCTTCCAAAAAAACCTTTATATATTAATTAATTATAATATATTATATAATTAATTAAGGATTTTGCTCTGGTTAGTCTTGACTAGGGCGAGGTTTAAGTGGTGACATGGCCGATGAAATGCAGTCGAGTTACGGAGCGAAGGACATCAGGGTAATGGAAGGGCTATCCGCCGTGAGAAAGAGGCCCGGGATGTACATCGGGTCGACCGGCCCGAGGGGCCTACATCACCTCGTATACGAGGTGGTGGACAATTCGGTGGACGAGGCCCTTGCCGGTTTCTGCAGCAACATCCACGTGACCATACACAGGGACAATTCGGTGACCGTCATCGATAACGGGAGGGGGATACCTGTCGAGAGGCACCCCAAGTTCCCGGACAAATCGGCCCTCGAAATAGTCATGACCAAGCTCCATGCCGGAGGGAAATTCGACTCGAAGGTCTACCATATCGCAGGAGGTCTGCACGGGGTGGGCGTGTCGGTCGTGAATGCCCTCTCTGAAAGGATGGAGGTATCGGTCAAGAAGGACGGGAAGCTCCACACCCAGGAATACAGGCAGGGCAATCCTGTCACGGGTCTCGAGGTGAAGAGCGACAGTTTCCCTTATGATTCCGGGACCATGATAAGGTTCATGCCAGACAGGTCCATTTTCGAGACGATAGAATTCGACTTCGACACGATATCCAACAGGATGAGGGAGCTGGCCTTCCTCAACGGGGGGATAGTCATACACCTGAAGGACGAGAGGCAGAACAAGGAGGAGAAGTTCCATTACGATGGAGGCATAGTCTCCTTCGTCAACTTCCTGACAGAGAACAAGAACACCATACTCGGGAAACCGGTCTATTTCGGCAAGAGCAAGGGGAAGACCGAGGTCGAGATAGCGATGGCGTACACGACCGGTTTCAACGAGCAGATACTCTCCTTCGTAAACGACATCAATACGATAGAGGGGGGGATGCATCTCATCGGCTTCAAGAACGCCCTCACCAGGGTGCTGAACAGGTACGCCCAGTCCAACAGCCTTCTGAAGAAGATAGAAAAGCTGACCGGGAACGATGCCAGAGAGGGCCTGACGGCCGTAATAAGCGTGAAGATGGTCGATCCCCAGTTCGAGGGCCAGACCAAGACGAAGCTCGGGAACCCGGATATAAAGACCTTCGTTGATTCCGCGGTAAGCGAGGGCCTGGGAACCTATCTGGCCGAGAATCCCCAGGATGCGAGGAACATCATAGACAAGGCGACCAATGCGGCGAAGGCGAGGGAGGCCGCCCTGAAGGCCAGGGAGCTGGTCAGGAGGAAGAGCGCCTTCGACGGTGGCACGCTTCCGGGCAAGCTGGCCGACTGCTCAGAAAGGGACCCCGCACTCAGCGAGATTTATATTGTGGAAGGCGATTCAGCCGGAGGCAGTGCCCGCCAGGGAAGGGACCGCCAGTTCCAGGCCATTCTCCCTCTGAGGGGGAAGATCCTCAACGTGGAGAAGGCAAGACTGGTCAATATCCTGAAGAACAACGAGATACAGAGCATGATCACAGCGATCGGTACGGGGGCGGGGGAATTCTTCGACCTTTCGAAACTCAGGTACCACAAGATCATAATCATGACGGACGCCGACGTTGACGGCGCCCATATCAGGACGCTTCTCCTGACCTTCTTCTTCAGGTACATGAAGCCCCTGATAGAGAAGGGGCACATTTACATAGCCCAGCCTCCCCTGTACGGGGTGAAGAGGGGGAAGGAGATAAGGTACGTGTACAATGAAGAGCAGCTGAAGAATGCCGCCTCGGAGATGGGAGGGAAGGTCGGGATCCAGAGGTACAAGGGCCTGGGCGAGATGAATCCTGATCAATTGTGGTCTACTACGATGGACCCTGCGAACAGGATTCTTTTAAAGGTGAGCATTGAGGATGCGATAGAGGCGGACATGATTTTCACCACGCTGATGGGGGACAAGGTGGAACCGAGGAAGGAGTTCATCGAGAAGAACGCGAAGTTCGTGAAGAATCTTGATATTTAGGTGAAAAGATGGCGGAAGAAAAGAAGGAAAGGGATGGAAAAATCAATGACAGAATCCTGGAGAAGGAGATGTCAGAAAGCTACCTTGATTATTCCATGTCCGTGATAGTGGGAAGGGCAATTCCTGATATCAGGGACGGCCTCAAGCCGGTTCACAGAAGAATATTATTCTCTATGCATGAAATGGGAATGCAGCACAACAAGCCCTTCAAGAAGTGCGCCAGGATCGTAGGCGATTGCCTTGGCCGCTTCCATCCTCATGGGGATATGGCGGTTTATGATGCGCTCGTTCGGATGGTTCAGCCGTTCTCTTTACGGTATCCTCTTATTGACGGTCATGGTAATTTCGGATCGATAGACGGCGACTCCCAGGCCGCCATGCGATATACCGAGGCGCGCATGGCGAAGATATCCAACGAGTTACTCCAGGACATCGAAAAGAACACGGTCAGGTTCCGGCCGAATTTCGACGGCTCGCTGAAGGAGCCGGCCGTCCTGCCCGCCAAGCTGCCGAACCTCCTGATAAACGGGTCTTCCGGGATAGCGGTGGGGATGGCGACGAACATACCTCCACACAATATTACAGAGGTGGTCGACGGGGTCGTCGCGACGATCGAGAATCCGGAGATAACGGTCAATGAGCTGATGGAGCACGTAAAAGGGCCCGATTTCCCGACCGGCGGGCAGATAATGGGGAAG